>VGTJ01000017.1 GCA_016874775.1 Deltaproteobacteria bacterium | reverse complement strand
GTCGCCCGCGTTCATCCAGCTCTTCGACCAGACTTCGATACTTAGACCGAAGCCAGCACACAATGGTCTCGTCTCTCATCCCTGCTCTTGTGCAGAGGCTCTCCACTCCGGTCAATCACTATTGCGGTAAGTTGTTTCCTGCCACCGCCTTCGTCTCGTCAGTGAGGCGGACGAGGGTGGAGTCATTCAAAAGCGCATCGTGCAGAACGTCTACAACTCAGACATAGTGGTGTGTGACGTGAGCGCCAAGAATCCGAACGTGATGCTCGAGCTCGGTCTACGGCTGGCGTTTGATAAACCCACAGTCATCATCAAGGATGACAAGACCGATTACTCGTTTGACACGGGGATTATCGAGCACGTTGGATACCCGCGTGATCTGCGGTTCAGCAAGATCGTCGACTTTCAGCGCATCCTTGCCAGCAAGGTATTGGCAACCTACAAAGCAGCACAGCAGAATCCCAATCATTCTCCATTTCTAAAGAACTTTGGTGAGTTTCAGGTTGCTGCTCTTACCCAGACCGAGGTTACCCCCGATAAGATCATCATCAACATGTTAACCGAAATGCAGCGGGATATTGCCCTTTTAAAGCAGCGTGACGATAGATCCCTGCTGCACGGTCGCCCCACATCCGATGTCGATAAGGAACTCTTTCTAAAATCATCAACCTTCTTCGACCGTGTAAAGAAATTCGAGCCTGAGTCTTTATCTCAAGAACGAGAGCAGGAGCTCCGGCACATCCTAGGGAATATATACGCTGATCCCAAAAACGGGGAGGTACTAGAAAGGCTATTGAAAAAAGCGGAGAAGGGACAGCTTGAGGCCATTAGGGACCTAAAGTCGCTATTTCAGAAATGAACTGAACGTCATCACGGGGCGTTGTTCTGCATGATCTCTGCCTTCCGAACAACCGTCTCATTGAGGGAACGGGAAGGGACTTCCCCTTACTGGCAACGCTCTTAGCATCTGGAAACAACACCATCACAAAAAGTTATCATTTATCTCTGCTCCCCTTGCCTCCTCGCTAGTGAGGGGAAACCGCTGCCCCTCATTAGGGAGGAGGCTGCATCGGTGGCGATCATGACTGAACAGTGTTCAGTGCCCTCCCCTTACCGAGGGGAAAACAGCCCATTGAGGGGAAAGCGTTTCAGGAAGGGGAATCCATGCCCTCACTGAGGAGGAGGCTGGGCGCTTGAGGAAGATTGATCACAAAATGTGATTAGTCGCCAAGCTCAGAAATCTACCCTATAGCCTGGTGGACGCTATACCAGGCTACGGAAGAACGTCCCCAAACCTGGTGGACACCACACCAGGCGAGGGCCTCGCCGATCAGGTGAGAACGTATCCACAGTACCCGGACCAGCGTATTGATCACAAAATGTGATTGACTACTGTGAGGTGGAGGGGTGACTCGTCCGTAAGGGCACGGCCTTCCCCTCGATGACGGCCTTGCTCCCTCGCTTGTCAGCTTGACTGAACGCGGTTCAGTGCCTACCGTTCGTCCCTGGGGATGCTGCCCAGTAAGGGGCGGTGGTTGCCCCTCACTGAGGGACGTAGTGGACCAGCAATGCCCTGACTGAATGATGTTCAGCGTGATCCCTCCTCCCCCTCACACGCTCGTCAGTAAGGGGAAGGACACGGGATTTGCCCTCACGGGGACACTTCCTCAGAGAAGAACGCATGACCATCACAAAATGTTATTAATCTTCAACAAGAGACCAGAGCCTGCGCCAGTGAGGGGAAGACTCAGGAGAGTGTTATGACTTCGCTTGTTCCTGGCCCTTCTGCTTGCGATAGCTCTTCATGCGGCTTTCCCGGTAGGCTTCGGGGTTACGGTGGTAAGCAGCTTTCTTGGCGCAAGCTTTTGAACAGTACTCTTTGTTCCTTCGTCCCATAAATCGGGTGCCACACTGCACGCATGCTTTCTCTTCTAAGGTCACTTTTCGTGTCACTGTAAAGGTTTGGACTTGCACTTGTGTTTCCTTCTTCCTCATTACGTCCTCCTCATGGTCAGAATAGAAGTCGGAATTTTATATGTCAAGAACAATATCTATAGGACTTGACATAACGTAAGGAACGATATATAAATAAACCATACAGAAGATACAGGAGGAACTACTCATGATCGCACTACACGCATTGAAGAATGTCGAAGCGACACGGTTGGCGAAGGCAGCAACGGCCTTGATGGAAGGGAGTTACATCATCACGGTCTCACGCTGTACCGAGCACGCTGTCTCGGGTTGTGTGAGGGGAAAGGGAGCGGCGTACCAGGTGACGTTGACCGCTACCTCAGTGCATTGCGAATGCCCAGATAGTCGCTTTCATCATCGGCACTGCAAACACGTGGCAATGCTGGCGTTGACGATCGTCCGAGCGGTCCAGGCCGTTGAGGAGAAACGCTATCACCTTGGTGATGAGGTGGAACGTGACGGAATGAAGGGCAAAGTGATTGCCCTCAGTGGACACCTGGTCAGTGTTGCATGGAACAACGGCAGGATCGGACCAATTGAGCGGCATCTCGTAGCTGCGTAGGCGGAAAGGGCTTATCAGAGCGGTCACCCTGATAAGCCTTAGGGTGTTCCGTTGTTAGCATGTCGGAAACATCCTTCCCCCAGCACGCACAGATATGCAGCGCAACGAATCGCTTCATCACGAGGAACAACAGCATGAACACCACGGCAGACACGTCTCCTACGGTTTTTCGGACCCATCGGCTTGAAATCGTCGACAACAAGGGCCGAGTCAGGATCACGCTTGGCGCTGAAGAGGATGGGCCACATCTCACCTTTTATGACGAGCAAGGGCATATACAAATCAGTCTTGGGATGCACGTTGATCACCAGCCCACCCTTTTGCTCTTTGAGCATCGGGTTCCACGGATCGAACTCGGAATTAAAAAAGACGGAGATCCTACGCTCGCACTGTTCCATAACCGTAGTGTCACGTGGGGAGACTTTATCAAGGCGCGGTGGAACCAACGGGACGATCAAGCACGGGCGCGGTACCAGCGCAGGGCGCAAAAGAAGAAGGCGGCGTAAGCGTACCCTCCCATCCTCAACTACGAGAAGGAACACCCTCATGAAAAAAAAGCACGACGCAACACCCGACTCCTCAACTATTCGCCCATGTATCACGTGCAACCAACCGCGGCCCAAAGATCTGAAGCTTCCTGGGTACTTCAGCTTCGACCGCAGTCATCCGCCCAACGAACCACCGGATCTCACCGAGATCCTGGAACGCAACGGGGATACCGAAGCCTTGGTCTCATACATCAAGGCACTGTTCGAGGCAATGTTTTGTGTGTGGAAATGCGAGAGCGAACGTCCGGGCGACGTAGACTCCGAGAGTATCCGCGCTCTCACTGATCTGGGACGCCTGCTGTGTGAGGAAACGGAACGCTCGATTGACCGGGCAATGAAGGTTGGATTCTTTTGGCACGATCAATACCAACACCTTGCTAAGGAGGGACAGAAGACAAGTGTCAGAAAGGAGGCATGACCGCGATTGCAGCAAAGAAACACAAGCATGTCATCACATATGTCAATCAATATCACAGCCTGTAGCTGAACAACCAGCTACAGAAAGGAGGAACAACAATGCCGAAGTATAAACGCGGGTCAGGCAGCATCTACCTGAAACGAGGGTGGTGTTATATCAAGTACTACGTCGATGGCCAACCCGTCACTGAAGCCACAGGAACCAAGAACAAAGCAGAGGCGCGGCGAACCTGACAGCAGCGCTTAGGCCAAGTCGCTGAAGGGCGCTACCTTGGCCCGGCAGTGGAACGCATGACGGTCGATGGCCTGATTGCTGGGCTGCTCAACCACTACATCACGAACGGGAAACGTTCGCTGAAGTGGGTCAAGATCAAAGTGAACAAACATCTACTTCCCTACTTTGCCGGCAAACGAGCCCATGAGGTCTCGACTGCCGACATCCAAGCATTCACGAAGCAACGGCAGGAGGCAGGAGCAAGCAACGGCGAAATCAATCGGGAACTGGCGCTCCTCAAGCGCTCCTACAACCTTGCCCTTCAAGCAGACCTGATCACGAAGAAACCTTATATTCCCTTGCTTCAAGAACGGAATGTTCGGCATGGATTCTTCGAGCTTCGAGAGTTCGAGGCTGTCCTTGCTCATCTGCCTGAGGCGCTTCGCCCGCCCATGAGCTTTGCCTACTATACGGGCTGGCGGATCGCCAGCGAGATCCTCAAGCTTACCTGGAGCCAGGTCGATCTTGAAACCGGAACCGTCCGGTTAGAGGCCCACACCACCAAAAACGACGATGCCCGTCCGATCTACCTCCCTCAGCTATTAGTGGATCTCCTTGACCAGCAATGGCAGCAACACCTGAGCCATTACCCGACCTGCCCCCACGTGTTCCACCGCTCTGGCAAGCCGATCATTAGCTATGCGAAGGACTGGAAGAAGGCCGTGACGGATGCTGGCCTCGTCGGAAAGATTCCCCATGACTTCCGAAGGACTGCGGTGAGGAACCTTGTTCGTGCTGGGGTACCAGAGCGAGTAGCAATGACCATCACTGGTCATAAGACGCGCTCAGTCTTTGAACGCTACAACATCGTGAGCGACGGCGACCTGAAAGAAGCGGTTCGGAAGCTCGAAAACACGATAGCCAACTCAACAGCTACCACTTTAGCTACCCACCCCACTTCTCTCCCCACTAACCCACTGAATTGATGAAGGCGGCGACCGGATTCGAACCGGTGAATGGAGGTTTTGCAGACCTCTCCCTTAACCACTTGGGTACGCCGCCGAATGAGCGTGCACCTTAGCGTGTTCAGCTACAAAATTTCAACACCCCTCGGGCTTCAGGTTACAGGTGACAGGGTACAGGGGATAGGTTATAAGAATGACTCGCAAGCGACTTGTTGGTTCACAGTCGCTTTTCCTGTAACCCGTAACCTGTTCCCTGTAACCTACTATGATTGAACGTTACACTCGACCGGTAATGGGCCGTTTGTGGTCAGAAGAAAATCGACTGGCGAAGTGGCTGGAAGTCGAACTTTTGGCCTGTGAAGCCTTAGCCAGACGCGGCGACATTCCTCAAGATGCAGTCAAAAAACTACGCCAAGGTGCGCGTGTGAACGTCGCCCGGATGCAACAGATTGAAGCTGAGGTAAAGCACGACATTATCGCCTTTGTCTCCTCGGTCGCAGAAACAGTCGGAGAAGAGGGACGCTATCTGCACCTTGGCCTGACTTCTTCTGATGTCATCGATACCGGCTTTGCCGTGCAACTCTGCGAAGCAACGGATGTCCTGCTTAACGATCTCGCAGCGTTGGCCAAGGTGCTTAAAGCCTTGGCATCAGAACACAAAAACACACTGATGATCGGTCGCACACATGGTGTCCATGCTGAACCAATCACTTTCGGCCTCAAAGCTGCACATTGGTACGCCGAGATTTGCCGCAGTCAGGACCGATTGCAATTAGCGAAGAAAGAAATCGCGTTCGGCAAAACGTCGGGCGCGGTTGGTACGTTCGCTAATATCGACCCGGAAGTCGAAGCCTACGTCTGTTCGCGCCTGGGGTTACAACCTGAACCCGTTGCCACACAAGTTGTGCCGCGCGACCGCCATGCGGCCTATTTTTCAACGCTTGCCCTTATTGGTAGCTCGTTAGAGCGTATCGCCACTGAGGTCCGCCACCTTCAGCGCACGGAAGTCTTAGAAGTCGAAGAACCGTTCACTCCTGGACAAAAAGGCTCGTCGGCAATGCCTCATAAACGCAACCCGTGGCAATTAGAAAACGTCTGTGGCTGTGCACGATTATTACGTGGCTACGCACTCTCAGCACTAGAGAATGTTCCGTTGTGGCATGAGCGCGACATCAGTCACTCGTCAGTGGAACGGGTCATTGGCCCGGATGCGACGATTCTGCTCGATTTCATGCTCGCACGCTTGACTGGCATTCTCGACAAGTTGGTCATTCACCCAGAGCGTATGCGCAAGAACATGGAGTTACTCGGCGAGGCGATTTACTCGGAGCACTTGCTGCTCGCCTTGATTCGCAAAGGCATCTCACGCGAAGAAGCCTATCGCTGGGTGCAGCGCAATGCCATGCAAGTCTGGGAGAATAGCGCGTCATTCGCTGCAGAAGTTCGTCGCGATCCTGACATTACAAAACTCTTAACCTCGGCTGAAATCGATCAGTTGTTTGATGCCCGCCATGCCCTCAGACATACGGAAGTCATCATGCGCCGAGTTCTTACCGAACGATAACGCAACTATCATGCTGGCACGAGTCCACGTTACACCGAAAAAGGCCATTCTCGATCCGCAAGGCAAAGCGATTGCCCATTCCCTGCACGCGCTCAACTATAGTGAAGTGTCGGATGTGCGCATGGGGAAATACTTGGAAGTGCGCTTGCAAGGACTCTCACGCGCACAGGCAACAGAGCGCGTTGAGGAAATGTGTCGCCGTCTCTTAGCGAATCTGGTCATTGAAGATTTCCGCTTTGAACTAATTGAGGAGTAGTACGTAGTGAAATGGGGTGTCGTCACCTTTCCTGGCTCGCTTGATGACCGCGATGCACTGTACAGTCTTGAGGCCGTCCTTGGACAACAAGCAGTGAGTTTGTGGCATAAGGATCGCGATCTGCAAGGTGTTGAGGCAATCGTGTTACCCGGCGGGTTCTCGTACGGTGATTATCTTCGCTGTGGCGCCATCGCGCGGATGTCACCAATCATGCAAAGCGTGATCGACTTTGCTCACACTGGCGGTCCGGTATTAGGCATGTGTAATGGGTTTCAGATTCTGTGCGAGTCTGGCCTCTTGCCCGGAGCACTGGTTCGCAATCGTTCGCTTTCCTATATCTGCGAGTGGACACGGATTCGTGTGGAAACGACGCGCACACGCTTTACCGCAGGCTGCAAAGTCGGCGAAACGCTTCGCATCCCGATTAAGCACGGCGAAGGCTGTTACGTGGCTGACGACACAACGCTCAAAACATTGGAAGATAATGGGCAGGTTGTTTTCCGCTACGTCAATGCAGCAGGAGAAACAACCGATAGTGCCAACCCTAATGGCGCACTCCATAACATCGCTGGGGTGACAAACGCGAAAGGCAACGTTGTCGGCTTGATGCCTCATCCGGAGCACGCAGTAGAAGCGTTGCTTGGCGGTGAAGACGGACGCAAACTTTTTCTTTCAGTCCTCGCTCGCTAAACACTCTCATGCATAAGACACCAACGGTTACGCTCCAGCTCGCACTTGACCACGGGCTCTCGACAGACGAATACCAAGGCATTTTGGGCCATCTTGGTCGTACGCCGACATTTGAAGAGCTTGGCGTGTTCTCGGTCATGTGGTCAGAGCATTGCAGTTACAAAAGCTCGCGCAAGTTTCTCCGCCAGCTTCCCACCACTGGCCCTGAGATCCTCCAAGGCCCTGGCGAGAACGCTGGCATTGTCGATGTCGGCGATGGCCTCGCCGTCGTTTTCAAAATTGAGAGTCACAATCATCCGTCCTTTATCGAGCCGTATCACGGTGCAGCAACTGGAGTCGGCGGCATTCTGCGCGATGTGTTCACGATGGGTGCGCGCCCGATTGCGTCGCTGAACTCGCTACGCTTTGGCGCAGTCGATCATCCCCGCACCCCTTTCCTCATTAAAGGTGTCGTCGCTGGCATTGGTGGATATGGGAATTGCGTTGGCGTGCCAACCGTTGGGGGCGAAGTCTCCTTTGATGCTGGCTATAACGGCAACATTCTCGTCAATGCGTTTACGTTGGGTACAGTTCGCACGGATCGCATCTTTCGTGCGCGCGCCGCTGGCGTTGGCAATCCCGTTATCTATGTAGGTTCACGCACAGGTCGTGATGGTATCCACGGCGCAAGCCTTCTCGCGTCACGGGAGTTCGACGCAAAGTCAGAAGAGCTCCGCCCCGCAGTACAAGTAGGTGACCCATTTACCGAAAAGCTCTTGATCGAAGCCTGTCTTGAATTGATGCAAAAAGATCTCATCGTCGCGATTCAAGACATGGGCGCTGCAGGACTCACCAGTTCTTCAGTAGAAATGGCAGGTCGTGGCGGGATGGGGATCCTTCTCAATTTAGATCGCATTCCTACTCGCGAAGCCGACATCATCCCATACGAACTCCTTCTCTCTGAGTCGCAAGAGCGCATGTTGATCGTGGCCAAAGCTGGACATGAAGAGGCCGTAAAAGCGATTTTCACTCGCTGGGATCTCGAAGCTGAAGTCGTGGGACAAGTGACGGAGGACGGATTTTTTCGTACTCACTGGCACGGAGAAGAAGTCGTACGGATTCCAGTTTCTGCCCTGACTGACGACGCACCCGTCTACGAACGGCCAACTGCACCACCAGCGAACCTTGCCGCGCGTCAGCGACTCGACCTCGCCGCTCTTCCCTTACCATCAGATTGTGGTCAGGTGTTGTTACGCTTACTGGCATCACCCAATCTCGCCAGTAAAGAGTGGGTCTATCGGCAATATGATTCGTTTGTCTGCGGCAACACCGTTGTGCAGCCAGGGTCTGATGCAGCTATCATCCGCTTAAAAGGTACGGCAAAAGGGGTCGGTATCAGTGTCGACTGTAACAGCCGTTACTGTTTGTTAGATCCGTATCGAGGCGGGCAAATTGCCGTTGCTGAAGGCGCTCGTAATCTCGCTGTGAGTGGCGCTCGCCCGGTCGCACTTTCCGATTGTTTAAATTTTGGTAACCCGGAAAAACCCGAGGTGATGTGGCAGTTTCAACAAGCGATCGCTGGTATGCGCGACGCGTGTCTTGCGTTGGGTGTCGCTGTCGTTAGTGGTAACGTCAGTTTCTACAACGAGACTGAAGGCAGAGCGATTCCACCAACCCCAACCGTTGCAAGTGTCGGAATTCTCCAGGATGTCACACACCATGTCACACAATGGTTCAAGCAACCCGGCGACCTTATCGTCTTACTCGGAGAGACGCATAATGAGATAGGTGCAAGTGAATATCTCGCCACTATTCATGGCATGACCGCCGGGATACCTCCACAGTTAGACCTCGATCAAGAAAAACGGCTCCAGCATCTTTGTTTGCAGTTCGCACAAGAACAGCTGGTTGCTTCGGCCCATGATGTCGCAGAAGGAGGGCTCGCAGTTGCGTTAGCTGAAGCGTGCATCACTCGCCCGGAAGGACCTCTCGGAGCACGCGTCACCTTGTCAGAGACCCTACGCCCCGATGTCGCTCTGTTTGGGGAGAGCCAGTCGCGGGTGATTATCTCGCTCTCACGACACACACTCTCCCGAGTCGAACAACGGGCAAAGGCACAGCGGGTGCCGTACACTGTGTTAGGCGAGGTAGGCGGAACGGACCTGGTCATTACCAATTGCCTGCAGCTTCCAGTGCAAAATTTGCAACAAGAATGGCGAACGGCATTAGCACGACAACTGGAGAGCGGTCAGCCGTCAGCTGTCAGCAATCAGTAAAGAGGCAGTGCTGAAAGCTGCGAGCTGAACGCTGAAAGCCAAAAACAGGAGGTAGCGTGCCACACGAACACGGAGAGGACGAACAATTCGATCGCTTTCATGAAGAATGTGGTGTGGTCGGCGTGTATGGCCATCCCGAAGCGGCGAACCTCGCGTATCTGGCGTTGTATGCGTTGCAACACCGTGGACAAGAGTCTGCCGGTATTGCCTCCTCGAACAGCCAGACCCTACTCGTCCATCGTGGCATGGGGCTTGTCGCCGATATTTTTGACGAAAAGATCATTCGCCGTCTCGAAGGTACTAGTGCGATTGGCCATAATCGCTATTCCACCACTGGCACCACGGTGCTGAAAAATAGTCAGCCCCTGGTTGTGAAGTACACCCACGGTTCGCTCGCAATCGCGCACAACGGGAATTTGGTCAATGCAGAAGATTTACGCGCTCGACTGGAGGCGCGCGGGTCGATCTTTCAATCCGGAGTCGATACCGAAGTGATCCTTCACTTGATCGCCGCCTCACGGAGAGAACAGTTGGTCGACCGCATTGTTGAAGCGCTGTGGCAAGTGCGGGGAGCCTATTCGCTTGTCTTTCTCTCTGAAGACGAAATGGTCGCTGTTCGTGACCCGTACGGCTTTCGGCCACTCGTGCTTGGTCGCCTCCATGAAGGTGGCAGGGATACGTACGTCGTCACCTCGGAGACGTGTGCACTGGATCTCATCGGTGCGACCTATGAACGAGAAGTTGCTCCTGGAGAAGTGCTGTCGTTCGCTTCACATGGTATGACCTCGATCTCGCCTTTCCCGCACGAACCGTTATCGCGTTGTGTGTTTGAACACATCTATTTTTCACGCCCAGACAGTCTACTGTATGGGCGGAGTGTCTACGAGACGCGGAAAGAGTTCGGGCGTCAACTTGCACGGTCCGCAGGTATCCCCGCAGATCTTGTCATTCCTGTCCCTGACTCTGGAGTGCCAGCCGCACTCGGCTATGCAGAGGAAGCAAAGCTCCCTTTTGATATGGGCCTCATCCGTAATCATTACGTTGGCCGCACGTTCATTGAGCCGTTAGAGTCGATTCGCCACTTCGGCGTTAAAGTGAAGCTGAATGCCCAGCCTGAAGTACTCCGCGGCAAACGCGTCGTGGTGGTTGATGATTCGATTGTGCGCGGCACGACTAGCCGCAAAATCGTCTCGATGATCCGTAACGCTGGTGCCACAGAGGTTCATCTACGTATTAGCTCTCCACCAACAATTGGTCCCTGTTTTTACGGTGTCGATACACCAACTCGCCGCGAGCTGATCGCCTCATCACATAGTATCGAAGAGATCTGTCGTTATGTGACGGCGGATTCCCTGTCGTATCTGGATGAAGCAGCCATGTATGCTGCCTTGAAGGAAGATGGCAGTAGTTTTTGTGACGCCTGCTTCACTGGCCGGTATCCAGTCCCACTCGGCGAACGACCGCGCGGAAGGCAACTGCCGCTGTTTCAGGAATTGGAGCGGTAGCGAAAGATTTTACGCTTGTTCAAGCTGCACGATCGTATCATGCTGCCAGTGCACATCATCAGCCTGAGCATAATCTAAGGTTGAGTGTAGCCCACGGCTCTCCTGCCGCAGGCTTGCGCAACGGATAATCAATTCAGCCACCGTGGCGAGATTACGCAGTTCTAGGAGATCGCCAGTCACAATGAAGTTCCAGTAGTACTCGCGAATCTCTTCTTGAATGAGGGCAATACGATGTTGGGCACGGGCAAGGCGACGGTCACTACGAACGATGCCAACGTAGTTCCACATCAAACGACGGATCTCTTCCCAGGTGTGCGTCACCACCACCATCTCATCGCTGTTGACTGCTTCTCCGGGGTTCCACACAGGAAATGTTGGCGCGTTGCGACGATCGGCACGTAACAGTGTATCCGCGTGAAGAGAGACGCGATGCGCGAACACAACTGCTTCAAGGAGTGAATTCGACGCGAGCCGATTCGCCCCATGCAGTCCCGTCATTGCCACTTCGCCGGCCGCGTAGAGGCGACGGATGGAGGTTGCTCCATGCAGATCCGTCACTACCCCTCCACAAAGATAATGGGCCGCCGGAACTACGGGAATAGGCTCTTTGGTCAGGTCAATGCCAAACTCCAGACAACGTT
Source organism: Deltaproteobacteria bacterium (assembly GCA_016874775.1). Taxonomy (NCBI): domain Bacteria; kingdom Pseudomonadati; phylum Myxococcota; class Myxococcia; species Deltaproteobacteria bacterium. The sequence goes on along the minus strand of VGTJ01000017.1, from coordinate 36,525 downwards.
GTGAAATTGCAGGAAACCGCTTGCGTAAGAAGTCAGCGTCACGATGGCTAATATCCAACAGGACATTCGTGAACCCGTGGGTTTTCATCTCCTGGTCGATTGCCCGTGCCACGATGTCCCGCGGTGCCAGTTCAGCGCTCGGATGATACTTCTTCATAAACGGAACGCCATCAGGTCGCCGCAGAAGTGCTCCCTCACCACGTAGCGCTTCAGAAATGAGAAACGACTTTGCTCTCGGATGAAACAGGCAGGTCGGATGAAACTGGAAGAATTCTAAGTTGCCAACCGGTACACCGGCACGGTATGCCATCGCCAAGCCATCACCAGTCGCAACATCTGGATTGCTCGTGTACAGATAGACTTTCCCAGCACCGCCACTGCACAGGACTGTGACCTTGGCAGTGAGCGTTTTCACCTCATTAGTATTGAGGTCGAGAACGTACGCTCCCCAGCACTCCTGTCCGCTCGGCCCCTCAGTCGTAAGGAGATCGATGCTGAGATGTTTCTCGCAGATGGTAATCTCAGGGTGTTGACGCACGGCAGCAATGAGTGCACGGATAATTTCTTGTCCGGTCGCATCAGCCGCATGCAGGATACGGCGATAGGAATGCCCACCTTCCAGGCCTAGATCGTACTCCGCCTCTTCTCCCCCAGGTTTGCGCGAGAAATTGGTTCCAAGAGCAATTAATTCTCGAATACGGTCAGGCCCTTCGGTTACTACTGCCTCAACAACATCACGGTGACACAATCCTGCTCCAGCAGTTAGCGTATCCTGGATGTGATCAGCAAACGAATCCTCTTCACTCCAGACCGAAGCGATTCCGCCTTGGGCATAGGCAGAATTACTTTCTGGTAACCGATCTTTCGTCACGATCGTGACTGATCCGCTTTTGACAGCTTTGAGGGCGAGACTGAGGCCAGCAATTCCGCTTCCGATAATGAGAAAATCACTTTGACTCATAGTTTCACTTCATGTGGGTGTTCATTGCTGGCACGTTCGAGGGGGGCGAGTCAAGGCGGTCGAGGGATTTGACCAGGTAGGAAAAAATCGTTTATCTTAGAGTTCTTATGTGTAAGCATATCGGGAAAGGGGTCGCAGGCCTGTGTGGCATGCTACTCGTCATGGGCTCTCCTCTCACAGGAGATGGTGTCGCTACCGCGGACATCCGTGTGTACCGTGGGAGCAACGGGGTATTGTATATCACCAACCAATCCTCTCGATCAGCGAGGATTTCTGCAACGAACAAATCGAGCTACAAGCGAAACGCAGACTCCCTCCGCAACGTACGAGCAAAAGGCCAAAGGAAAGAGCGAGATGGCCTGACTAGTAATGACGGCGCTTCTCCCTTCGGTGGACGTATCATCGACGTTCGCAAAGACCTGTCAGGTCGCTGGGAGGCAAAACGCTACGTCCATGATTCTCGGACGACTGCCCCGATTCATGTGTATCGGAATAAACAAGGGACCCTTCTCTTTACCAACGTACCGAATCAACCTGGCTATCGCCCATTTTTGTTCCTCCAGCCATATGTGAGTCGCATGACGAGCAAAGAGAGCGCAGACTTTGACCGACTGATTCGGGCAGCCTGTGCGCGTTATGGTGTAGAATTTGAGTTGGTAAAAGCAGTCATCAAAGCAGAGTCAGCCTTTAACCCGTGGGCAATTTCTCGTGCCGGAGCGCGTGGATTGATGCAGTTAATGCCCGAGACTGCTGCAGACCACGGAGTAGCGGATATCCATTCTCCACGTCAGAACATTGAGGGTGGGGTTCGTCACCTTCGCCTCCTCCTAGAGCGATATGACGGGAACGTCACCTTGGCACTAGCAGCATATAACGCGGGAGCCGGGGCGGTGAGCAAGTACAACGGCATTCCCCCTTATCAAGAAACACAACAGTACGTTCGTAAAGTATTGCGGTTCCGTGAAGCATACCGAGAACGTAGTACCCTCGTACGCCCACCGGCGTAACCGAGAGCGAATCGCTATTCCAGGGCTCCATTGGTGGCGACCCTGCCTAACCTGCTGAGTTTGTTGCGTATCGCGTTGATCCCGCCGCTCGTCTATTTTCTGACCGACCCAAGTCAGCAGTCCAGCCTTTTCGCTGCTATTACCTTTTTTGTCGCAAGCATCACCGACTACTTCGACGGCTACCTCGCTCGCCGCCAAGGGGTGATTACCAATCTCGGTAAGTTTCTTGACCCTCTTGCCGATAAACTCCTTGTTGCGGCGGCACTGATTATGTTGGCTGCCATTGATCGCACGCCTCGTGTTCCTGCAGCGTTGGTTGTTGTTCTCATTGCACGCGAGTTCGCGGTCACAGGGCTCCGTGCTATTGCGTCTGACGAAGGCATCGTCCTGGCAGCGGAAGAATTAGGAAAATACAAAATGATTTTCCAGATGTTTGCATTACATGGCTTACTCCTGCATTACCGCTATGGCTTCATCGACTTCTACGTCTTTGGCATGTACTTTTTGTGGATCGCATTAGTGCTCAGCCTTTGGTCTGGGATAGATTACCACCTCAAGGTCTTCCGCCAGGTACGAGCCAAACGTTCCCTCTCCTCCCCCTCCGATACTTCTCCTCCCGGTCAGGCAGAGGTACGCAGCTAGTCAGCGTTTGTTACCCTCAAAGGAGCATCCCATGCACGTTCTTGTTACTGGAGCGGCAGGTTTCATCGGCTTCCATGTCGCCCAACGCCTGCTTGCTCGCGGAGATTCCGTCGTAGGGCTAGACAACATTAACACCTACTACGACGTGCGTTTGAAACAGGACCGCCTCGCCCACCTCCAAGAGCATCCGCGGTTCCAATTCCAAGAACTCGACTTAGCTGATCGCACCGGCATGGAAGCGCTATTCGCTCACCATCACCCAGAGCGTGTCGTGCATCTCGCTGCGCAAGCTGGAGTGCGTTATTCGCTGACGAACCCTCATGCCTATGTCGAAAGCAATCTTGTCGGGTTTATGAACATCCTCGAAGGGTGTCGTCATCACAAAGTTCATCACCTCGTGTATGCCTCAAGCAGTTCCGTCTACGGCGCGAATACCAAGATGCCGTTTTCCGTGCATGACAACGTTGACCATCCGGTGTCCCTCTACGCGGCTTCAAAGAAAGCCAACGAATTAATGGCGCATACGTACAGCCATCTCTACCAGTTACCAACGACTGGTCTGCGCTTCTTTACCGTGTATGGTCCGTGGGGACGCCCCGATATGGCGCTCTTTATGTTCACCAAAGCAATTCTTGAGGGGAAACCGATCGAGGTCTTTAATGAAGGGAAAATGCGGCGCGACTTTACCTATATTGATGACATCGTTGAGGGAATCATTCGCGTGCTCGATACCATCCCCCAACCCAATCCAGCGTGGTCTGGCATGAAGCCTGATCCAGGTACGAGTAAGGCCCCCTATCGTATTTACAACATCGGCAATAACCAGCCAGTTGAATTACTGGAATTTATCAGCGTGTTAGAAAACTGCATTGGTCGCAAAGCAGACAAACGCTTGCTACCGATGCAACCAGGGGACGTCCCGGAAACTTTTGCGGATGTCGACGATCTCATGCGTGATGTGGGCTTCCGACCAGCCACACCAATCACTGTCGGTATTGCGCGCTTTGTTGAGTGGTATCGCAACTATTACAAAGTGTGACACCATCCGCGCTGACGAAAACATATAGACAGGGAAACGTTTTGTCGTTACGGTTGACGCATCCTCATTTGTCATGAGAGGAAGCGATGCGAACCATAGAAACGACCGCCGTCGTCACGTCAGACGGCAAACTGGCGATTACTTTGCCCTCGGACATCACGCCAGGAGAACATCGGGTGGTGGTGGTAATCGATACCAATGGCACGAGTCCCTCTCCGAAACGGCTCCCCAAACCTCCGTTAAGACTCGCCTCCTGGAAGTGGGAAGCCTGGCCTGAAGAGAGTACCTTCCGCCGTGAGGACATGTATGGGGACGACGGACGATGAACATGAATTTGTCTCCTCGTTAATCACTCGCAAACGAAATCCCATAGTACGTCTTGGCGCGGCCATCTTTCGTCACAAGATGGATGACCTTACTCGCCGCTTCGTTCCCTCTCGCAGGATGGAGGCTCATCGCCGCACCACTACGCGCTGCGTTCACGCCACTCTCATCCAACAGATATAAGTCGCGAGCAAATTCTGGGCGTGCATATTCCTTTGCTTGTCCTGGTAGTAACGTGAGGAGATTGTAAATTTCCACCAGCGGAACAATCGCGTCCGAGCTTTGCCGTTCTTTGTCTCGCGTCTTCACAGCTGTAGTGTAGGCATCATAGAGCGACTCTAAAAACGCCTCAGCCTTAAAGCGGACAGGTTTATTTTGCAGCTTGTGCAGGTGTTGCACGAGCACCGACGGTCGGATGCGCCGCTCACGCGTCTTATCGATGACCACAGAACGATCATTGGGTAGCACACGAATCAACGACGGATAGCAGTATAATCGTTCATCACGTTCATACATATGCACACCAGCATCGGCGGCCGTCGCCAGCACCTCAGCGACAAAAGAACCATCACTCATGTGGGTTTCTTCATCAAAATTCCAGCCAGTTTTGGCAGTGGCGAACTGCTGTTCAAGTTCGGAAATTGTTTGTCCCGCGGTTTCAAGGGTACGTCGTAATTCCCGTAGATTTCCCTCCTGTGCCGCAGAGCGGATTTTTTTCATCGCGCGTAGGGCAGCGGTCGCCGCTTTACACGCGGCCTCGGCGTCAGCTTCGGTTCGGTTGAGAGCTTTTTCCAGACTGTTTTCGTTGTTCGTTGCCATCTGTCCTTTTCGCCTTTTCGTCGTTGACTTTTTAGCGTGCGCGATTATCCGGTTGTCTCGGCCTGTTTGTCAATGCGCATGCAGCCCAGGGGCTTGAGGCTAGGGACTTGGGACTTGGGAGGAAGAAGGGCTATAGTCTCTCCGTTATCATTAGTACCGTATCTCGCAAGTTCATGAGCGGTGAAATCGTAGGGCACGTACCACGCGCCAGTCAGTTGGCGCGCTTCGCACGCCCTACAACTGCTCACGAAGTTATGAGACACGGTATTAGGTTAGGGGTGCACCGCATGAAAATTACTCGCGCGCTTGGCTTTTTCCTGTGGGTCGGTGTGGTGAATGCACACATGATCGACGAAAAGAAAGTCATCGACCTTACCTACTCTTTCGACGAGCACACCATCTACTGGCCGACAGCGAAGCCGTTTCACTTAGACATCGTCTCAGCCGCCAAGACTGCTGGTGGCTTCTGGTATGCCGCAAACAACGTGTGTCTGGCTGAGCATGGTGGCACGCATATGGATGCACCGATTCATTTCTCCGAAGGGAAACGTGCAGCAGATGAGGTACCGGTTCAGCAGCTGATCGGCCCTGCAGCCGTGATCGACGTCCACGAGCAGGTCAACAAAGACGCCGATTATCGCCTCACAGTTGATGACATCAGAGCGTGGGAGAAAAAATATGGTCGTTTGCCCAAAGGAGCGATCGTGTTGATGTTCAGTGGCTGGGGCGAGCGCTGGCCAGACAAGAAACGTGTCCTGGGCACTGATAAGCCTGGCGATACCGAGAACCTCCATTTCCCAGGCTTTTCACGTGAGGCGGCTGACTTTCTTGTCTCACAGCGAGAGATCGATGCCGTCGGCATCGATACCCCGAGCATCGACTACGGCCAATCTCAAGACTTTATCGTGCATCAGATTATCAACGGGGCGAATAAACCTGGCTTGGAAAATATCGCGAACCTGGAGAAACTCCCGGCGAAAGGGGCGACGTTGATTGCCCTGCCGATGAAGATTGCCAAAGGTTCGGGCGGACCGGCTCGCATCATTGCGATTCTGCCGTAACTTGAGAACCTTAATTTACTGCATCCCCTTGATCCGCTTGCGCAACTCCTCAATCTTCTGCCGGATCGCAAAAATTCGCTCTTCGAGGTCGTGGTGTTTTTCTCGTACATAGGACAGGCGGCGGTTGAGATCGGCAACGCGATCCGCGCCTAACTCGCTGTCGTGGCCCTGAATCTCTTCTTCCATCAGCTCGATCCCACGTCCCATCTTCAGCGCTTCAACCATCCAAAAGCGGTATTCGTCTTCAAGTTGCTTGAGTACTGATTCCATCTCCGTTTGCGGACTCATGTGACCTCCGGGTTTCTGCCCTTTCTTTACGAGTAGCAGATTCCCAGGAGCGAGGTCCAGCATCGGCGCTTGCGTGTTCTGCCTCACATGCTACGAGTTTGCCATGCCTCGTGATCAGCGTGTCACTGTCTATTTGATTCGTCACGGCGAAACCCAATGGAATCGAGAGGGTCGCTGTCAGGGCGTCACAGATATTCCTTTGACGGAAAAAGGGCAGCAACAAGCACACGCGATCGCGGCAGCATTGGCCGAAAAGCCATTGAGCCTTGTTCTGACCAGTCCCTTACAACGAAGCTACCACACGGCGACAACCATCGCCGCTCCGCATCGGCTTGCGGTCGAAACGCACGACGCCCTGCGTGAGTGGCATCAGGGCCAGTTAGAGGGACTGACGCGCGCCGAGCTGCTCGGGAGTCATCGATCGTATTTTCAACAGTGGGTACAAGACCCGGCAGACGTGGCACCACCTGGAGGAGAATCACTACAACTGCTGCAAACACGCGCCTGGGCAGTGATTGAGCAGTTGCGAGAAAGCAACCCCGGCGGTGCTGTTGCGGTGGTCAGTCATACCATGACTATTGCGGCGATTATTTGCGCTGCGCTGGGCCTTGGCCTTGCGCATATCCATCGACTGAAAATCGATCTTGCCTCTATCAGCGTGCTCACCTACACCCCGTTTGGGTTATTTTCGTCGTGGGTGTTATCATCACTCAATGACTGTCACCACTTGACAGTTCGTCCGCCCTACTAGTAAGAGCTGAAGAATCCGCCTCTTGCGTTTTTCTTCCTCTGAATACGTAGGAGTGTCATGAATCGATTGCTGGTTGGCTTCATTTTGGTCCTTATTGGTGTTGCTGCGGTATTCTCCCATACGGCTGGGCAACGATTGTATTATGTGAAGGGATCACAGTTTGTTTTCCCTCCCCACCTGAGAATGCAAAAGACTGGTGGGTGGGACCCGCAAGAATGTCAGCAACTCTTACGCGAAAGTCACCAGCTGACCAAAGGAGGAAAGTTGGTCCTTATCGTTCGCAAATGGGACCGGCTCAGCATGTGGCGAGATGACGATGATACGTACGAGACCCTCAGTATCGCAATTGACCATCCCGAATTTGACTCTCCCATCCAGATCGGAGGGCTCAACGTCCAGCTTCGTTACTCCGCAGGGAGAATACATGGCGTCGATCGTTGCGAAGGGATATTCAGTACCACTGGCAATGGCTATCTCGTCCTTTCGAAAGGACCGGCAGGACTCCTGACCGCAAAACTCGACGTCAACGTACAACCACAAGATGTGGGAACCTTCGCGGTGCGTGACACAATCGCAATCCGCACTTCCGTGACGTTCGAATCGGTGTCGCTTGAATTCGTCCAAGCTGGTCTGGGATGACCATCTCTTCCCTCTCTGGCGCATTTTCTGGTACAGTGCCGCCAGTTTACCCAAGGGAGGAGCGCTCATGAGTGGCATCAAGATCGGTATTGGCTTCGGTCTGTGGCGGTTAGGCATGCCGAGCCCGGCAACTATTGGCGATTACGCCGAACGAGCAGAAGCTGTCGGTATCGATTCCATCTGGCTCTCTGACCATATCGTCTCGCGGATTCCTGACCTCGATATCAACTGTGTCATGGCGATGTTTGCGGCACGGACGAAAAAAATCAAAATGGGGCCAAGTGTCTTGACGCTTCCCGCTCGCGATCCTGTACAGGTGGCGAAAACCTATGCCACCCTCGACTACATTACCGGCAGCTGTAATCGCGTGATTATGGCGGTCGGTCTTGGCAGTGATCCACGCGATAGTATCGCGTGTGGCATCAACCCGGACGAACGTGCCAAGCGTATGGAAGAAGGCGTGCAGGTCATGCGGAAATTGTGGGCTGGTCCGAATGTCACACATGAAGGAAGATTTTATAAGTTCAGCGACGTGACCATTGAACCACGTCCAGCCAAAGGGTCACTAGATGTGTGGATCGGTGGTAATTCAGACTTAGCGATCAAGCGAACTGCGCGGTATGGTGACGGTTGGTTTCCATCGTTTGTCACGCCACAGGATTTCCAGTCAGGCTTGGCTAAACTGATGGAGTATGGGCGGCAATACGGGCGCGAGATGAATCCGCGTGAAGCTGGCGTCCTGATCTTCACTCACATTAGCGACAACAAGGCCAGAGCCCAAGAGATCACCCAGCAGTTCTTCAAAGGCTTTGCGCTGCCGGCAGAATCAATGCCCGCGCGTTGTGCAATCGGTTCCGCGCAAGATTGCATCGACAAAATTCGCTCATATATCGATGCAGGGTGTAGCAAGTTCGTGCTGTGGCCGATCGTACCGCCAGAGGATCTAGTCTCACAGATTGAGACGTATGGGCGCGACCTAGTCCCACAATTCTCTTAGGAGAAAGCAAAAAGCAAAGGAGCCGTCCAGAGTCCAGGATCTAAAAATAAGACTACGTCAACCAATGTCTCGTCAAGATTTTTGACTCTGGACTTTCCGCAACTCATCATTCATCACGCATAACTAATTATGAATGTCTTAGACGCAATTCGTTCCCGCATAGCCATTCGCGACTTTCGGCCTGACCCGATCCCAGAGGCGAGTATCAAGAAAATCCTCGAAGCCGGACGGCAGGCACACTCGCAGCGAAATCGCCAACCGTGGCGGTTCGTGGTTGTTCAGAACCGTGACATCATCAAACAAATTGGCGCGCTCGCGTCATCAGGCCCCTACATTGCCAATGCACCACTGGCGATTGCCGTTGCCATTGAAGGAGCAAAAAATCCATACATCGATGCAACCCGTGCGGTTGAATGTTTAATGCTGGCAGCGTGGGCTGAAGGTATCGGCTCGTGTTGGGTTGGCGGCATCGACCGACCAAAAGTGAAAGAACTCTTGGGTATTCCCGAAGAGGCAGAACTTACCACCGTGATTCCTTTCGGCTATCCCACCGATGCAGAACAACAGCAAAAGAAAGTCAGAAAACGATTGAGCAAAGTCGCATTCCGCGAGAAATACGGAGAATCATTCTAATTTAAGGAGTTGGGATTTGGGAATTCAGGATTAGGGGTTAGGATTTGAAAACTAGCCCCTAGCTCCTAACCCCGAGCCTCTGTTTCTATGGAACGTATCGAGAGCAAAATTCGCACCAATACCCCAGAGTTTCAGGCCAATGTTGACCACATGAAGGGCCTGGTCTCTACACTAAAAGAAGAAATTGCCAAAGCCCGCCTCGGTGGGCCGGAAGAATTTCGCAAACGTCACAAAGAGAGAGGGAAACTGCTTGCGCATGAACGAATCGAAGCATTGATCGACCCTGATACGCCGTTTCTCGAACTTTCGCCACTTGCCGCGTACGGGATGTATGATGATCCACCATCGGCAGGTATCGTCACTGGCATCGGTGTTATTCATGGTCGCGAAGCCGTGATCATGACCAACGACGCCACGGTCAAAGGTGGCAGTTATTATCCTCTTACTGTAAAGAAACATCTCCGAGCCCAGGAAGTCGGGCAAGAGAATCACTTACCGTGTGTGTATCTCGTCGACTCTGGTGGTGCCAACCTCCCCTATCAAGCTGACATCTTTCCTGATCGCGAGCATTTCGGCCGTATCTTCTTTAATGAAGCCCGCATGTCGGCAATGGGCATCCCGCAAGTCGCCGTCGTGTTGGGATCGTGCACAGCAGGTGGCGCATACATCCCAGCGATGGCCGATGAGAGTATTATTGTCCGTGAGCGTGGCACCATCTTTTTGGCTGGTCCACCGCTGGTGAAAGCGGCAACCGGGGAAGAAGTGACCGCCGAGGAACTTGGGGGCGGTGATGTCCATACACGGCTGTCCGGCGTTTCAGACTACCTCGCCGATAGCGATGAGCATGCACTTGATATCGCACGGTCGATCTTCGCCAACCTACCGCTCGCGCGTAAATTTCCCCTTGACCGTGAAGAACCAGAAGATCCAGCGTACGATCCGGCAGAATTATATGGAGTCATACCGCGTGACACTCGGGTCCCATATGATGTCCACGAAGTCATTGCCAGAATCGTTGATGGCAGTCGGTTTCATGAGTTCAAAGCTCGCTACGGCCCGACGCTCGTCACTGGTTTCGCGAGAATTCATGGTTATCTTGTCGGCATTGTCGCGAATAACGGAGTGTTATTTTCTGAGTCTGCGCTGAAGGGGACGCACTTCATCGAACTCTGTAGTCAACGTAAGATCCCACTCATCTTCTTGCAGAACATCACCGGGTTTATGGTCGGAAAAAAGTACGAGCAAGGAGGCATCGCCAAAGATGGCGCGAAGATGGTCCATGCCGTCGCCAATGCCCAGGTGCCAAAGTTCACCGTTATCGTCGGTTCGTCAAACGGTGCGGGCAATTACGGCATGTGTGGTCGCGCCTATTCGCCACGGTTGTTATTTATGTGGCCCAATTCGCGCATCTCAGTCATGGGCGGAGAACAGGCGGCTGGTGTCTTACTCACGGTGAAACTGCAACAGTTAAAGGATCGAGGCCAAACGATGAGCGCTGAGGAACAGAAAGCGTTCATGGCTCCGACACTGGCGAAGTACGAAGAAGAAGGCAGCCCGTATTATTCAACATCACGACTCTGGGACGATGGAATTCTCGACCCACGTGAGACGCGCAATGTACTGGGCCTGAGCATTGCCATGTCGCTCAATGCACCAATTCCTGATCACAAGGTGGGTGTATTCCGCATGTAGTGCTCTAGGGTTCGCTCATAGAGTCAGCCATAAGAAAAAAATACTTGCGTGTGAGGAGAAATAGCGTCCATGAGGAACAAACGTGGGGAACAAGGAAGTGTCCGTAATAACAAAGGCGTCGCGCTCAGGAACGCCGCTGAGGCGCACGGCGGTCTCGTGGAAAGCGTTCGACGCATTCTTGAATATATTGGCGAAGACCCAGACCGCGAAGGGCTCGTCAAGACGCCAGACCGAGTCGCACGCGCCTATGCCTATCTCACCAAGGGTTATGACGAAGATCCGAAAGCTGTCATTAACCAGGCAATGTTTACCGAAGATTATCAGGAGATGGTCTTAGTGAAGGATATCGACTTCTTCTCGCTGTGCGAACACCATTTATTGCCGTTCTATGGTCGTGCGCACGTTGCGTATATTCCCAAGCGTCGCATTGTCGGCCTCAGTAAGGTTGCACGCCTGGTAGAAGTCTATTCGCGTCGCTTGCAAGTCCAAGAACGCTTAACCACCCAACTCGCCACCACCGTCATGGAAGAACTCGACCCCCGCGGCGTGGGTGTCATCGTTCGAGCAGAGCATTTATGCATGCGCATGCGTGGAGTCGAGAAACAGAATTCGGTCGTCACCACGAGTGCGATGCTTGGCGTGTTTCGTAGCAATCAAGCGACACGGGAAGAATTCATTACGTTGGTCAACGGCGCTCACCGCTGAGGAATGTACGCTTGGGCAAACAGCCCAGTCGCGTGATCAAGCGCCAACAGCGCCACTTGATAGGCATAGGTTTGATCAATCAATTGCGTGCGCACTTGTGTCAATGTGTTCAGCGCAGTGTTGACATCAAGGCTGGTCGCCAACCCGACACCGTATTGCTTCGATGTAATACGGTGGTTTTCCTGCGCAAGCGAGACTTCTTTTTTCAAGGTTTCCAGCGTCGCTTCAAGCGTCTCGACATTGAGGAGCGCCTGCCGAACGTCAATGCCAACATTCTTTTTGAGTTGCGCCAGTTGCAGTTCGGCTTGCGCAACATTTTCTTGCTGTTCTTGAAGATCTAACTCCCTGACCCCGCCATCATACAACGGCACCTGAAAGTTGAGCGTCAGCACCCAAAATTTGTCCCGATTGGCAAATGTCGGTGTATCAAGGCGTGGATAGTTCCACTGTGTATTAATGCTGGGGAAATAACGTGCAAGCACTTGGTTTTTACGCTCTCGGGCGATTTCCACGGCAGATTCCTGAGCACGAATGTCTTGGCGCCGAGAGAACGCATCTTCGAGTAACTGATCATAGCGCTCTCCACGAGAAGTCGGCGGGGTAGGTTCAACCACGCGAACAAATCCAGGTACCCCAACAACACGTACGAGAGTCGCGCGTGTCAACTGCAACGTATTCTGGTTCGCAATGACCGTACGTTCAGCGCGAGCCACTTCGACCTCCGCACGTAAGACATCGGTTTTTGTCACTTCCCCGACACGAAAGCGAGCTTGCGCTTGCTTCAGTTCTTCTTTCGTCAACCGTAACGTATCTCCAGCGACCCGCACCTGTTCTCGCGAGCGCAGGACATCGTAATATGCCCGTGCCACGCCGAAGAGCACTTCACGAATAGTGAGTCCATAGCGTTGGACCGATTGTTTGACCGCCTCTTTTCCCAGTCGCAGGGTTGGCAAAAATGACGGCTGAAAGATCGGCTGCGTCACCACAAAGTTGCCTTGCCAGCTTTCCAGCGGACGAATGACGGACGTCGTACCACCAAACGGACTCGGCGTTGATCCGCCCCCACCAGTGTTGTCTCCTTGTCGTACAAAGGCGATTTCCTCTTTATTGCGAGTGAACACCCCATCAATCGCCGCTCGTGGAGAGAGGAGCGTCATAGCTCGCCAGGGAAGCAGTTGCGCTTTCGTCAGTTCATGCTCGGCAATTTTTACTTGCTCTTCGTTGCCAAGGGCGAGGCGATAGGCTTCCTCTAGGCTCAAAACCTGATCGCCACTTTCCTCGCTCTCAGCCAAAGCTGACTCACTTCCTTGAGCGGGGGGGTTCACACCGGGGTCAGCTGCGAGAGCGGAAGGAGGTTCACCGATTCCCGACTGTAGCAGGAGAACGACTGTGGCTACCCGCAGAGGCGGTAGAATACGCATGCGAACGATAGATGACAGCCAGCGAGACTCACACTTCCATAGCAATTGTCCCAACGGGGGACACATCTCAGGCATACATGCCCTCCTCAAGAATGACTCAGGCTAAAGAACAAGACGAGAGAAGTGAGAGAAGATCGGTAAGCCGGATTCTGTTTCCCTTCGTAACAAGAAGAGATAACGGTCATTCCTCTAGGCCCGTCGTTGCCGATGGGCTCAAGCGACCGAACCCGGAGGGGAAAGCGGGGCGGCTTTTACCTGTGGACAGGTTCCCTCCTGTTTGGTCTTGCTCCAGATGGGGTTTACCGAGCATTCTTTGTCTCCAAAGAATCTGGTGAGCACTTACCTCACCTTTTCACCCTTACTTGAATGCCAAGTGAACCTGGCGCTCAAGCGGTCTCTTTTCTGTGGCACTTTCCCCGCCTCGCGACGCGCTGCCATTAACAGCCATCCTGCCCCGTGGAGTCCGGACTTTCCTCGTATGTATAGGTACGCGACCGTTTAATCTTCTCTCACTCCTTCAGTTTAGACGTTTGGCTCTCCTTCTGGGGTTGGGCGCCAGTGAAGGATACGCCCGCAATGCGGACAGTGAAAAATCGTATTCGCGTTGACTTGCACACTACTGCGAATCTGATTGCTCATATGGGGAGGAATTCGCATGTAGCAACCTTGGCACGTGTCGGAGCGAATCTCGACGACGACAACTCCACCACGCTTGGCAAAAATCCGCTCGTAGCGCGCGCACAGATCAGCATCAATTTCTCGGGTGAACTTCTCTCGCTCGTTTCGTTCCTGTTGTGCCTCCTGTTCGAGACTGGCAATGTGGGTCTCAACTCGGCTAGACTCTTCCACCATCTTTTGTTTGAGTTCTTCAATCTGACTCTGCGTCTGCGTCAAGCGAGCTTTCTCTTGTTCAATCTGTTCCAGTAATTGAATTCCCTGCTCCTCGATTTTTTCATTCGCCTCTTTCATCAATTCGATTTCGCGTCGCACTGCCATCAGTTCGCGCTCATTACGAATGCGATTTTGTCGTACGCGTTTCTCTTTGATTTTCCCCTCTTCTTCTTTGAGTTGGGACTCAGCTTCCCGATGACGGGATTCGAGTTCATTGAGGCGGAGCTGTTGAGTGGCAGCCTCTTGTTCTTTCGTTTCGACTGCACCGGCAATGGAAGTAATCTGCTGTCGGAGCTCTTGAAGCGTGGTTTCTTTCTGGCGTAAACGTTGGTCGATTTCTTGTAGAGCTGCTAACAGCTCGATCGGTGTGGGCAACGAAGCCTCCTTTCGTCCTTTGGATTCACATCACGGGCGACGAGGCACCCCTCTCACAAATGGGCCCACCAGGACTCGAACCTGGGACCAGCCGGTTATGAGCCGGCAGCTCTAACCATCTGAGCTATGGGCCCAATTACTATTACCAAGCCGGTGTTCATATCATAGCCGTTTAGTTTTTCCTATTCCTGCTTATCGCGCCGTTGTAAGTGCTGTAACCGGGTACGTAATTCTTCTTCATTGCCACGCTGTTCGGCTTCTCGAAGTTCCTGTCGTAACCGGTCACGTTCCGCACGTTTCTGAACATTACGAATCTTGGCAATACAATCGAGGAGCATCTGTTGACGTGCTTCGATTTCACGATCATTGCTCGCACCAGCATACATCCGTGTCACCCGATCAGCTACACTTTTTGGTAACCGACCAAGAAAATCGCCAAGGTCGAGCATGTCACTATTTTGCCAGGCAGAGACAACCTCGGTAGCAAGGTGTGCCCAATGTTGAAATGCAGGAATAATTCCTTCTTGCGCAACATGCAGTGCAGCATGGCGATCGACCAACATCAACTGCAGCAATTCTGTCTCTGCGGTAGCGATCGCATTTTGCGGTTCTTGCCGTACTGGCACGACCGGGCTCTTCGGTCCTGCAGAGCGGTTGGAGTCTTGCATCGTTGCGGTTCGTCGCAACTCTTCTTCACTGACGCCAAACCGCTGGGCAATTTGAGTCAATAATGCTCCACGGGCAACAACATCGGTCATCGTCTTCAATACCCCCATTGCCTCACGTGCAGCTTGCGCTCTCTGGAACGCCGTCGCACCGGGCTGTGGTGCATGACGAGCAAAATAGAAATCTTCCAAGGGTTCAGCGTGATCGATCAACTCACGCAATTTGTCTTCGCCATGCTTACGGGCAAAGGTATCCGGATCCTCTCCTTGTGGCAGGAAGACACCTCGCCCTCGCAACTCGGCTTCCACACACAAAGGGAATGCACGAGTTGCCGCTTTCCTCCCAGCTTCATCACCATCAAAGAGGATGTAGACTTCAGGAATGAAGTTGTGCAACGCTTTGAGTTGCGCCGCACCGAGGGCTGTTCCTGACACCGCAACGGTTTCTTCGTGCCCATTTTGCACCAGCGCGAGCAGGTCGATATATCCCTCAACCAAAATTGCGCGACCATTTTTCTTCATCGCGTCTTTGGCCTGGAACAGACCATACAACAAAGTGCTCTTCTTATAGATTGCTGACTCCGGAGAGTTGAGATATTTGGGCAACGTCCGCGTTTGTCCATTGTTGGTCGTCTGCGCTTGTGCCATCGGCATCAAGCGCCCACCGAAACCGACAATCCGCCCAACAATGTCGGTAATAGGAAACATCAGGCGGTAACGGAATTTATCGTAGAATCTTCCATCATCTAGCTTGCCAATCAGTCCAAGGCTTGCTGCTTTGTCTAATGGCGCCTTCTGCATGGTAAGGAAGCGGACGAGCCCATCTCGTCCAGGCGGCGCGAAACCCAACCGAAACCGCTCGGCAATGTCTTTGTTGATGCCGCGCTCTTCCACGTAGCGACGGGCGCTCTCACCGATATTCCCCCACAGGCAACGTTGGAAGTATGTGGCAGCAATGTCATTGATACGATAGAGACGTGCTCGCTCTTGGGCCTGTGGGTCACGCTCCGCTTGCGGCAGGGCGACACCCGCTTTGGCAGCAAGGCGTCGTACGGCTTCAGGAAACGTAATGCCTTCGACTCGTGAGAGAAACGTAAAGGCATTGCCACCTACACCACACCCAAAACAGTGGAAAAACCCACCTTCTTCATTCACGCTGAAGGAAGGAGTCTTCTCACCATGAAATGGGCAAAGTCCGGTGTAGTTCCTCCCAGCTTTGCGCAAAGCAACGTGGGCAGAAATAACTTCGACAATACTGACCCGAGCACGAATCTCGGCCAGCGTCGCTTCTGGAATTCGTTCGGCCATAGCAACAAAACAATCTGCGGTCCGCAGACATTATCTATGCCGCGAATCTACGAAAGCGTCTATCCCAGAATTACGAAGGGAGGGAGAAATAGAACAGAGGTGCCTCCAACAGGCACCTCGTCATTATGGTCGGTTAATAAAATGAGCGGCTGGCGCGGCGCAATGCGCGTTTACGAGCGGCAATGGCTTTGCGTTTGCGGCGGACACTCGGTTTCTCGTAGTGCTCGCGCTTTTTCAGCTCTTGCAGAATCCCAGCCTTTTCACATTGCTTTTTGAAGCGACGAATCGCACTTTCGATCGGTTCACTGTCTTTGACGCGGACTCCTGCCATGCAGCGTTCACCCCCTCTCAGGCAGGCATTGACCTTTAGGTGGCCATTGGTCAACTTAGAGGTTTCCCAGTGAAAGTCAAGGCATGAAAAATCGGCGACTTGACAGCACGTACCCCCCCTGGGTAAGGACTTGACTCAGCCATTAGCGAGAAGAGAGCCTCTTACGTCTTCCTTGACACCATCGCCATTTGATCGTTTTCGTGAGCAATTTGATCGACACCAACCATTCTCGTTGATGGGGCTGGCATCACTCGTTGGCGTGGTCACCGGGTGTGGGGCAATCCTCTTTACTGAGCTGATTACTCTCGTCCAATGGCTGGCTCTTGGGTCAACCGATTTTCCTCTCCACGTGTTGCCTACGCTCCCCTGGTATCGTGTCTTCTGGATTCCAGTGTTGGGCGGCCTGCTTGTTGCTCCGTTGGTCTATCTCGTTTCTCGCGAATCTCAGGGACATGGGGTTCCACAAGTCATTGAGAGCGTAACGCTGCGCGGCG
Source organism: Deltaproteobacteria bacterium (assembly GCA_016874775.1). NCBI lineage: Bacteria > Pseudomonadati > Myxococcota > Myxococcia > Deltaproteobacteria bacterium. The sequence continues at coordinate 19,482 of VGTJ01000017.1, read as the reverse complement.
GTAAGATTCGCCCACGGGTCGCAGCGGTAAAGTCGGTTGCTTCGGCTCTTACTATTGGCACCGGCGGTTCTGTTGGTCGTGAAGGTCCGATCGTCCAGATCGGTGCCGCATTGGGATCGGCAGTAGGACAACTCCTGCAGGTTCCCGCGCACCGACTTCCGATTCTCGTCGGTTGCGGCGCCGCCGGAGGTATTGCCGCCGCTTTCAACGCGCCTATTGCCGGAGCCTTTTTTTCACTCGAAGTGATCATGGGTAATTTCGCCATGCCTTCCTTTGGTCCGGTTGTCCTCTCGTCAGTTCTTGCGACAGTCATTAGTCGAGCATACTTCGGCGACCAACCGGTGTTTATGGTTCCCGCGTATACTTTACTCAGCGAATGGGAACTGATCATTTACCTGTTGCTTGGTATTGCATGTGGACTTGGCGGCGTCGCTTTTATTGCTGTCCTCGATCTCATGGAAAAAGCCTGGAGCCGACTTTCGCTTCCTACGCTTCTCAAACCCGCCCTCGGCGGTTTGATTCTCGGTGTCGCCATTATTTTCGTGCCGCATATCTATGGTGTTGGGCACGCCACGATGGACGAGATCTTGCGCGGCGGTCTGTCGTGGACGTGGCTTTTACTACTATTGCCGATAAAAATGCTGGCGACGAGCTTAACACTCGCCTCAGGTGGCTCAGGTGGGATTTTCCTCCCCTCACTATATCTCGGCGCCATTACAGGCGGGCTCATTGGCATTGGCGCTGGAGCAATCTTTCCCACGATTACCGCGCCAAGCGGCGGCTACGCCCTAGTTGGTATGGCCGCATTTCTCGCAGGCGCCACCCACTCGCCTATTACCGCATTTCTGTTGCTGTTCGAGTTGACCGGCGACTACCACATCATTCTACCACTGATGCTGAGTTGCTCGGTCAGCACCTTGGTCGCGAAGCTCCTCCGTATGGAGTCAATCTATACGATTCAACTGCTCCGTCGAGGAATTGATATTCATCGGCGTGAAGAGAACCTCATGCAAGCATTCACAGTGAGCCAAGTCATGCACCGTGAAGTCCCTACTCTTTCAGACACAACCCCATTTGCTGAAGTCGTCCGTCATTTCCTCGCAACCAATTTCCCAACCTGCTTCGTTGTTGACGAACGTCGTCATCTTCTCGGCCAAGTCTCTATTCACGACGTCAAAGACCTTTTTCAGGAAGAAACGCTACGTGCGCTCATTATCGCCAAGGACCTGGCACATCGCTGTTCCGTCACTACAAGTGAAGAAGAAGCATTAGCGCGATGCCTGGAGAAGTTCACGCAGACCGAGCAGGAGCATCTTCCAGTGCTTACCCCAACGGGTGAGCTGTGTGGTATCATCTCCCAGCGTGATGTTCTTGATCTGTACCATCGTGAGATTCTTCGCCACGAATATCTCGGGTTGAGTCTGCGAAGCGAACAACAGCAAAGCAGTGTTCATAAACAAGTGCGTCTGCCACATTCTTATGTTGTCGAAGTTGTACCAGTGTCGCGCCGTTACGCGGGGAAGACACTGCGAGAAATTGCGCTGCGCTCTACATTCCACCTCACCGTGGTGGCGATCCAGCATAGCAGTACAGGAGAAGCTGATGAATTTCCTGATCCCAACCAACCTCTCAAAGTCGGCGACCAGCTCGTGTTGGTCGGTCGACCGGCTGACATTCAACGGTTCATCGCTGAGATGGGCGAGTCGCCATCTGTCGTGCCCGGGTTAGAAGCGAGCGAAATTGGACAAACTCGCGAGCTTGCCAAATGACATCTTCAGTTTACCTACCAAGGAGGGTTCATGAAAGCATCCGTCGTTGCCGTGGTCTGGTCGCTGACCTGGCTGTCGTTTCCGCTGCCTCTCGCCAATGCGCTTGATGTTCCCCAACTTCCTGACGCGGTGGCACCAGTTTCAGGTTCACTCGTTGTTCTTCCAGAAGCTGGCATTCAGGTCATTACCCACCGTGGAGAATGGGGGGCATTTTTCGGGAGCGGGGGGGGTGGAGAGTCCTTCTTTCTCATCGCCGGGGAGTTCGAAAATACGTCAGGCAAGCCGCTCACCTATGTAAAGATGCAATTTGAATTATTGAACAAGGATGGCACCGTAGTGCTTCGCGACTTTGGCTATAATCGCAAAGCCGAAGCTCTGCGTGAAGAAGAATACGAAAACGGCAAGAAAACGCTCGCGGATATGAAAATTGAACAACTACCAGCCGGAGCAAAGGAGGGATTCCGCTTCTTCTTCTTTAAGTCAGACGCGCCAGAGTTCCGTTCGTATCGCGTCCGATTTCTTGAGATTCGGTAAGGATCGCTCAAAATCCCCATCTGTTAGCGAAGTTAACGTTTCACCCGCGCTACACACTCGCGAAACACACGATGCCAGTTGGTAATCGTACGCCACTGATGGATGTAGGAGTCGAGCCCCCACAAGGCACGGACAAGAAACAAGCGGTGACCAGGTGCGTTGAACACACGGTTCTCAATGCCGATGTTGGTAATCTCCACCGTCTTGCTCACCGAGTCGAACTCGTGCGGGTCGTAGACGCGATCTTCCAGCACGGGTTCGAAAATCAAATGCATGATTTTCACCAGTGGTTTGGGATCTTCACCGGCATTGAGATAACCGAGAGTGATGAAACATGCTTCCATCGTGCGCTCGTCACGATCAAGAATCGCGCTGGCAAGCGCAAGGTACCCTTTGCGAATTTCCTCGGGAAAGATGCGCACACTGCCAAAGTCGAGCATGGCGATCTTTGGATGATAGGTAACAAGGTAATTCCCTGGATGCGGATCGGTATGTAACACACCGAATTCAATGATCTGTCGCCAAGTGATCTGAAAGTATTTGACCGACAACCAGTCTTTGAGCGATTGATCCACCCCTGCCGAAAACATGTCTTGCAGTTTGTAGCCTTCCACATGCGCCATGGTCAGAACGCGACGCGCAGAAAAATCAGGATAAACACGCGGAATGATCACTTCCGTATCATCCGCAAATAACCGTTGAAAGAGCGCAAGATTGTTAGCCTCGTTCACATAATCCAATTCTTCACGCAGCCGCTCTTCCATCTCCTGATAAATCTCGCTGGCATCGAACTTCTGGCGCAGGACATCGCGGGTCATCGTGGTAAAGACTTGCAGAAGCGCTTTCAGGTTTTTGAGGTCTTGCTCGACGGTCTCGTCAACCCCAGGATATTGCACTTTGACAACGACCGTCTTGCCATTTTTGAGTGTTGCTTTGTGGACCTGCCCAAGGGACGCCGCGGCAAAGGCATCGTGGTCAAACGTCTTGAATAATTGCTCGGGATACTTTCCTAATTCGGTTTTGATTTGTTCACGAATGAGGGAGTATTCCATCGGTGGGACAGACGATTGAACAACCGAGAGGATGTTGAGAGCCTCGGTCGGAAAAATATCATCGCGCATACTGAGCATCTGCACGAGCTTCATGAAAGCACCGCGTAATTCACGCGAGCTTTCCACGATGCGCATGGCATTTTTCAGATGAAGGTCAAACAGCTCTTGGTCTTTGGTCGCAGGCGATTGAAAGGGACGCTTGAGCGCATGCCACACATAGCTACTGCCAACCGAGGTCGTGAGCGAACCCACTTGCAATGCCCGTTTCGCACGGCCTTTGGTGATGCGTGGCGATTTGGTTTTTTCAGGCATGTTTGCGGTTCATCAACGTAGCCGAAGCTGCCGCGCCAAAGCCATTATCTATGTTGACAACCGTTACCCCAGTAGCACAGGAATTCAGCATAGCGAGCAGCGCGGCCAATCCATGAAAATTCGCGCCATAACCAATACTGGTTGGAACGGCAATGACCGGGCGGTCGACTAATCCACCAATGACACTGGGGAGCGCACCCTCCATGCCAGCAACCACGATCACAACCGAAGCCGAGAAGAGCTTTTCAACGCTACTCAGTAACCGATGCAAACCCGCCACGCCTACATCATATAAGCGCTCAACCTTGTTTGCCATCAGCTCTGCTGTCACCACCGCCTCTTCTGCCACCGGAAGATCAGCGGTTCCTGCAGCAACTACGAGTATCGTCCCTTGTCCCGCAGGAGGAGTCGGTGGTTCGCCAAGGGCGCCAATACGAGCATCGGTGTAATAACGCAGAGTGGGAATTGCCGTACACACCTCTTGTGCTTTTTGTTCATCTAATCGTGTAATGAGAGCGTGTTGCCCATTGGCTGCGATACGCTGTGCGATCTCGCTAATCTGACGTGCCGTCTTTCCCTGGCCAAAAATCACCTCCGGGAAGCCCTTACGGAGAGCACGATGGTGGTCGACCCGAGCAAAGCCGAGATCTTCAAAGGGTAAGGTCTTGAGGGTATCAAGGGCACGTTCGACATCAACCGTGCCATCTCGAACCTGAGTGAGTAGTTCATGGAGCCGCGTGCGATCCATACTTTATTCCTTATGGAAATGGTCGTATCCCGCTTGTGACAGCGTATACATACTACCATCAGCCATGCGCACTCCAATACCCTGCGCGTGTACCGTGATACGGCCAATACGCGTCACAGGCACTGACACCGCCTGAGCAATCTCGGAAATCGCGTCACGGCGCTCTACCGGGACAGTAAACAACAGCTCGTAATCTTCACCACCAGTGAGAGCCAGGTTCCAATCGCGTTCGCCACACAACGCACGATAACTGGAAGATAAGGGGAGTCGCTCCCCCTCAATCTCTGCTCCGACTTTACTTGCCTCGCAGATGTGCCCGAGGTCTTGCAGCAATCCATCGCTCACATCGATCATCGCGGTGGCGAGATGTTGCTCCGCTAAGGATCGACTAATAGCAAGTCGACTCGGCGGACAACGAAAACGCGCTTTCACTTCTTCAGCGTGTACGCCGACCTGTCCCTGTTGTAGGGCGCGTAAACCCACCGCAGCATCGCCCAACGTTCCTGTCACATACACATCATCGCCAATGTGAGCTCCAGCCCGTGTAAGTATACCGTGTGGAGCATGGCCTAGGAGCGTAACAGCGATCATCCAACACGGTGCCGCACTCATGTTGCCACCAATTAACGAAGTGTGACTAGACTCTGTAGCACGGAGGAAACCGTCAAAGAACGCGTCGAGATCTGCAACCTCGGTATCTTGCGGGACACTCAAGCTCAGGAGAGCAAAGGTTGGTTCTCCCCCCATCGCGGATATATCGCTGGCATTCACTGCAAAAGCTTTCTCACCAAGGAGTGAAAAGGTCGTCCACTCACGGCGAAAGTGGACATTCTCGATCAACGTGTCTGTTGTCAGTAAGGTCGTGCCAGGAAGAGACAACGCTGCACAATCATCCCCGATACCAAGCTGCACACGTGCATCACGCGGCACGCGTTGTTGCAACCGGCGGAGAAAGGGAAACTCACCAAGGTCACGTAGCTTCATGGGCAGTTAGCCGAAGAGTTCTTTCACTTTCTCGAAGAACCCTTTGCTCATCGGATGCACATCAGCGCCATCCAAGCGTGCGAATTCTTCTAATAGCTCACGTTGTCGGGCACTGAGTTTTTTCGGTGTTTCGACGAGAACACGTACCAATTGGTCACCACGTCCACCACCTTGGAGGTCTTGAATCCCTTTGCCACGCAGACGAAAGACATTGCCAGATTGTGTTCCCGCTGGGATCTTAAGCTTAATTTTTCCCTCCAGTGTTGGCACTTCGATCTCAGTACCAAGTGCAGCGTGAGGAAAACTGATCGGGATTTCGCAGATGACGGTCGTATCTTGGCGCTTGAAGAGAGGATGTTCACGCACGTGCAGGAGGATATACAAATCTCCTGGAGGACCACCACCCACCGCAGCTTCTCCTTCTCCACGCAACTTCAGCCGTGCGCCGTTGTCCACCCCTGGAGGAATCTTCACTTGTAGTGTGGATGTTTTACGAGTGGCTCCTGTCCCACGACACGTCTCACAGGGATCGGTGACCACCGACCCTTGTCCACCACATTGGTTACAAGTACGAGCGACAGTGAAGAACCCTTGTTGAAAGCGAACCTGGCCACTGCCACGACACTGACCACAGGTTTTCGGTGTCGTTCCAGGTTTTGCCCCTTTGCCTTGGCAAGTCTCACAGGTCGTTGCGCGTGGCACGGAGATAGTTTTCTCTGCACCAAACGCGGCTTCTTCAAAGGAGATCTCCATACTGTAACTGAGATCCTCACCTCGTCGGGCGCGGCGGCGGCCACCGCGACCACCACCACCACCGCCAAAAATATCGCCGAAGATATCACCAAAAATATCTTCAAAGTTACCGGAGAAATCGAAGCCACCAGAGAATCCACTTGGCCCACCACCACCTTGTTCGAAAGCAGCATGGCCGAAGCGATCGTAGCGTGCACGCTTCTCCTGATCTGAAAGCACTTGATAGGCCTCAGACAGTTCTTTGAATTTCTCTTCGGCTTTTTTGTCCCCAGGATTACGGTCTGGATGATACTGCATCGCGGCCTTGCGATACGCCTTTTTCAGCTCATCCTCACTCGCGTCTCGTTTGACACCCAGTAGTTCGTAGTAATCGGCTTTGTTTGCCATACCCCGCGCTCATTTCCCCTGTAACAAAAAAACCCCCACTCTTCCAATGGAAGAAAAGTGGGGGTGAAAGACAGTCGTATTGCTGCGGCCTTCCGGCTATTTTACTTCTTCAAAGTCGGCATCGACCACATTCTCTTTGTCTTGCGGTTTGCTATCGCTCCCAGCTGCCCCTGCTTGCCCATCACCATTCGCTCCTGCGGCTTGTTGTTCTTTGGCGACACGAGCATACATGGCCTCGGCCAGTTTATGTGAGGCTTGGGTCAGCTCCTCTTGTGCCGACTTGATCGCGTCGACATCGTCACCTTCCATCGCTTTCTTAGCTTTTTCTAGCGCCTCTTCGATGTTCTTTGCCGCAGCTTCATCGACGTCACTGCGATGGTCTTTCAGCGACTTCTCGGTTGAGTAGATAAGCGTATCAAGATGATTGCGTGCCTCGATACGTTCTTTCTTTTTCTTGTCCTCTTCTGCGTGTGCTTCCGCATCTTTGACCATCCGTTTGATCTCAGTCTCAGAGAGACCGCTCGACGCGGTGATACGGATCGACTGCTCTTTGCCAGTGCCAAGGTCTTTCGCATTCACATGCACGATACCATTGGCATCGATATCGAACGTTACCTCGATTTGCGGAACGCCGCGTGCTGCGGGTGGAATACCGACAAGATCGAACTGCCCCAGCAGTTTATTATCAGCAGCCATGTCGCGCTCACCTTGGAAGACGCGAATCGTCACGGCAGTCTGACTATCCGCAGCAGTCGAGAACACCTGGCTCTTCTTGGTCGGGATCGTCGTGTTGCGATCGATTAAGCGGGTGAACACACCACCTAAGGTCTCGATTCCAAGAGACAGTGGCGTGACGTCTAACAAGAGCACATCTTTCACTTCACCTTTGAGGACCGCACCTTGAATCGCAGCACCAACTGCCACGACTTCATCAGGGTTGACACCTTTGTGCGGCTCTTTGCCGAAGATCTTGCGTACACGTTCTTGTACGGCTGGCATGCGGATCATGCCGCCAACAAGAACGACTTCATCAATTTGCTTCGCCGATAAACCAGAATCTTTTAAAGCGGCCACGCACGGCGCTTCGAGCCGATCAAGTAAGTCTGAGCAGAGGGCCTCAAGCTTCGCACGCGTGAGCTTCATCGTCAGATGTTTTGGTCCACTTTGGTCAGCCGTGATAAATGGCAAGTTGACCTCAGTTTCCATTGAGGACGACAACTCAATTTTGGCTTTTTCTGCTGCCTCTTTGAGACGTTGTAGGGCCATACGATCCTTACGCAGATCGACGCCTTGATCTTTCTTAAATTCGTCAGCGAGATAATCGATAATGCGTTGATCGAAGTCGTCACCACCAAGGAACGTATCGCCGTTGGTGGATTTCACTTCAAACACACCGTCTCCGACTTCGAGAATAGAGACATCGAACGTACCACCACCAAGGTCAAAGACCGCAATCTTTTCGTCTTTCTTCTTATCAAGCCCGTATGCCAGTGAGGCAGCGGTCGGTTCGTTGATAATACGCAACACGTTAAGTCCAGCGATGCGTCCAGCATCTTTAGTCGCTTGGCGCTGTGAGTCATTAAAATACGCAGGTACGGTAATAACAGCGTCGGTCACCGTTTCACCAAGATAGTCTTCTGCCGTTTGTTTCATTTTTTGCAAAACAAAAGCAGAGACTTCTGGTGCACTATACTTTTTGCCGCGGCTCTCGACCCAGGCATCACCATTGTCGGCTTTCACCACTTTATAGGGGAGAATCTTGGCGGCTTTTGCGACTTGCGCATCGTCAAAGCGACGACCGATCAATCGCTTAATTGAGAAAATGGTATTTTCTGGATTGGTCACGGCTTGGCGACGGGCAATTTGTCCGACGAGTCGCTCGCCACTATCGGTAAATGCCACTACCGAAGGGGTAATACGGCTGCCCTCAGAGTTGGTGATGACTTTAGGGTCGCCCCCTTCCATAATTGCCACCACCGAATTCGTCGTCCCCAGGTCAATCCCGATAACTTTTGCCATATTCGTGCTCCTTAAAAAACCGTCGACCTTATCGGCCCTTACACAGGACCTGTAATCATCCCTTTATCGTTACGCAACCGCTGAGCAACAGATTTTTCTATTCGGATGGCGCTTTAGAAACGGTCACTAATGCCGGGCGCAATAAGCGATCATGCAACATGTAGGCTGGCGTGTATTCATCTACGACAGTATTGGGTGCAACTTCCGCACTTTCAACTTGCGCCATCGCCTCATGCTTGGTTGGATCAAAGGATTGACCTTTGGCACTGACTCGGCTTACGCCATGCTTTTCAAGTGTTTCCAAAAAGCTTCGTGCCACCAGGGTCACACCATCAACCAGCGATTGACCGCCACCACCACTCTGCGTGTGAGCGATGGCTCGTTCCAAATTATCCAGCACTGGAAGGATCTCGCGTACAAGAGGTTCGTTAGCAAAGCGGATTGCCTCGGATTTTTCTCGTTGCAGCCGTCGCTTAAAATTCTCGTTTTCCGCTCGCTCACGAAGAAAAAGGTCGTAATTCGCCTTCGCTTCTTTCGTTTTCTCTTCAACTTGTAGACGGAGCGCGGTCAGTTCATCAACCGCAGATTCGGCTTGTTGGTGCTCTGCTGTTGTTTCTTGCGACACAGACGAGTCAGACTGCTCCTGCACAGGAGCCTGTCCGTTCCCATGTTCTGATGTACTCATTAATGACCCCCTGCCCTTGTGAAAAGATCGGCCTCTCGTATTCTATCTATAGAGACGCTGTCCTCAAAATCTAAGAACCACCCTCCTGAGTGTCAAGGCAAAGAGTGCATTTATGGTCGAAGAACGGACACCCGCGATTGTGCTGCGAGGACGGGCTCATGGAGAGTCCGATAAGATTGTTACCTTTCTCACCCGCGATTGGGGGAAAGTGACCGGTATCGCGAAAGGAGCAAAACGCTCGCAACGAAGATTTGTCAACGTGCTCGAACCATTTACGTATGTACAGTTACGGTTTCGCCCGATCCGTGCTGACGAACTCGCTTTTATCTTTGGTTGTGATTTGCTGCGTAGCTTCCGGGCTCCGAGTCGAGACCTCCAGCGTTACGGATTCGCTAGTTATCTGACCGAACTCATTGATGTGATGGTCGCTGGACGTGAGGCTGGCCCGGAACTCTTTGAATTGTTACTGCAAGGTTTGACCGTGCTTGAAGAAGCAGAACTCCCATCATTATTTCTCTCAGCTTTCGAGTTATTGTTACTCGTGCACACTGGCTACGCTCCCAATATCGAAGGATGCCAACGCTGCGGGCTACCCCTTACTGAATCTGATAACTCACTCGTCTCGTTCTCGCCAAGTCTTGGCGGATTATTGTGTGTACGGTGTCGGGATACCGGTGGAGCGACAGTCCGTCTTTCGCATGACACCTTGCAGATTCTCGAAAACCCACAATCCACACAACCCACGACACTTTTACTCACGCAGGCATCGCCACAAACTTGTCGCGAATTGCGGGCAATTGTTACCGGGCTTCTTACCCGCCACATCACTCGACCGCTTAAGTCGCGTGCCTTCCTTGAACAAACCGGGCTCTTGACCGACTCGCTCGTTGACGATGCGAGAGGGGAATGATACGGCTCGACACCTATGACAGTAGCGACAATGGACAAGATTGTGAACCTGTGTAAACGACGCGGGTTTGTTTTTCCTTCCAGTGAGATTTATGGCGGCTTCGCCAGTACCTGGGACTATGGGCCACTTGGGGTTGAATTGAAACGTAACATCCGTGAAGCCTGGTGGCGTTTCATGGTCACTTCGCGTGAAAATGTCGTTGGTCTCGACAGTGCGATCCTGATGCATCCTCGTGTGTGGGAAGCCTCAGGCCACATCGCCGGTTTCTCAGATCCATTAGTTGATTGCCGCAATTGTAAGCGACGCTTTCGCGCTGACCACATTCCCGAAAAAGCCGATCGTCAGTGCCCCAAAGGCATGGAATGCGATCTGACGGAAGCCCGGCAATTCAATCTCATGTTCAAGACCTTTGTCGGCCCAGTCGAAGAAGACGCCGCAGTCGCGTTTCTACGACCAGAGACCGCACAAGGCATTTTCGTCAATTTCCAGAATGTCCAACAGGCCAGCCGCTTGAAGCCGCCGTTCGGTATCGCCCAGATTGGCAAATCGTTTCGTAATGAAATCACGCCAGGGAATTTCATCTTCCGCACCCGTGAGTTTGAACAGATGGAAATGGAGTTCTTCGTCAAACCCGGCACCGAGCAAGAGTGGTTCGATTATTGGCGCAATGCCCGCATGCAGTGGTATACCGACTGGCTTGGAGTCAAAGCCGCCAACCTGCGCTTCTATGATCATCCCAAGGAAGATCTGGCGCACTATTCAAAGGGCACAACCGACATCGAATACCTCTATCCCTTTGGTTGGGGAGAACTCGAAGGAGTCGCCAGTCGTACGGACTTCGATCTCGGACAACACACGCAGTACAGTGGCAAAGACCTCTCCTTCTTTGATGATGAAACCCGAGAACGCTACAAACCGTATGTGATAGAGCCTGCGGCTGGGGTTGATCGCATTTTGCTGGTGACACTGCTTGATGCGTATGATGAAGATGTGCAAAACGACGAGCCACGCGTGGTACTGCGTCTGAAGCCACGTCTTGCCCCCATCAAAGTTGGTATCTTTCCCTTGTTACGCAAAGATGGGCAACCGGAAAAAGCGCTAGAGCTGCGCGATCTGCTCAAGCAACGGTTTGCCGTATTCTACGATCAAGCTGGAGCGATTGGTCGTCGCTATCGTCGTCAGGATGAAGTCGGCACCCCGTTTTGCTTAACCGTCGATCATCAAACTATGCAGGACAATACTGTCACACTGCGTGATCGTGACACCCTCGAACAGATTCGCCTGCCGATTGATCGGTTGATCCCAGAGCTGGTGACGAGGATCGAAGCCTAACCCCACATCGTCCCCACGATCCGACAAAACTATGAAGGGTTGTCATTGCCAGTGAAGCGACGCAACAGAGACAACCCAAAATCTCCCGAACGAAGTGCTAGCATTGCTTTCGCTAGTTTTGCTAGGCTGAACAAGGGCCATGCAGTGGGGATCCAAATCAAGCAATAGCACATTTGCAAGCAAATCTCTGAAGTAAGGTGAAGGTATGGCAGAATACACATGGAACGGGCAAGCACAGAAAGCTCGCAAGGTTCGCTACGTCTATTCTTTTGGTGGTGGCAAAGCCGATGGCAACGCCAGCATGAACTGGCTGCTCGGTGGCAAAGGCGCAAACTTAGCCGAAATGGCAGGCCTGGGACTACCGGTTCCTCCAGGCATGACGATCAGCACGGAAGTCTGCACGTATTACTATGCCAATGGGCGGAAATACCCTGAAGAATTAGCACAACAAGTGCAAAAAGGCTTAGCGCGTATCGAAAAGATCATGAAGCGCCGCTTCGGTGACGCAGCCAATCCCTTGCTGTTATCGGTTCGTTCCGGTGCACGCGTTTCCATGCCCGGCATGATGGATACGGTGTTAAATCTCGGCTTAAACGACGACACCGTGCAAGGATTGATTCAACAGTCAGGCAATCCGCGTTTTGCCTACGACTGCTATCGCCGTTTCGTGCAGATGTATGGCGATGTAGTGTTAGGGCTCAAGCCTGAATCAAAAACTGAACGTGACCCGTTTGAAAAAATTCTCGAAGAAAAGAAAGCAGCAAGAGGTATCGAACTCGATACCGACCTCAGTGTTGACGACTTGAAGGAACTCGTCGCTGAATTCAAAGCGACCATTTATGACCGTTTGCACATTCAATTTCCCGACAATCCCCAAGAACAATTGTGGGGTGCGATTGGCGCGGTGTTTGGTTCGTGGCAAAACCCGCGCGCGATTACATATCGCAAGATCGAGAATATCCCAGACGAATGGGGCACTGCGGTCACTGTGCAGACTATGGTGTTTGGCAACCTCGGCGATGATTGCGCCACTGGCGTTGCTTTCACACGCGATCTCTCAAATGGTGAGAATGCGTTGAACGGCGATTTCTTAGTCAATGCGCAAGGGGAAGATGTTGTTGCGGGTATTCGCACCCCCCAACAAATTACCCTACAAGCATCGCGCGAGCGCGCACACCGCGAAGGGCGTTCAGATGAAGAGCGGGCGCAGGTGTATCCTTCTCTTGAAGAACGGATGCCAGAAAGTTTCGCGACCCTCCAAAATATCGCCAACACGCTGGAGTCGCATTACAAAGACGCGCAAGACATTGAGTTCACCGTTCAGGGTGGCCACTTGTGGATGCTGCAAACTCGAGCAGGCAAACGCACGACCGCCGCTGCCATGAAAATTGCCGTCGATATGGTGCACGCTGGTGTTATTGACGAAAAGACTGCGGTGTTACGTGTCTCTCCTGCACAACTTGATCAGCTCCTGCACCCTACCCTTGATCCCAATGCTACTAAAGAGCGTATTGCCCGTGGCTTACCTGCTTCGCCCGGTGCGGTAAGTGGCAAAGTGGTCTTTTCTGCCGAAGATGCCGAAGCCGAAGCGCATAAAGGTGAAAAAGTCATTCTCGTGCGCATTGAAACCTCACCAGATGATATTAACGGTATGCACGCCGCTCAAGGGATTCTTACTGCGCGTGGTGGCGCCAGTTCTCACGCTGCGCTGGTCAGTCGCGGCATGGGCAAATGCGCAGTGGTCGGTTGTGAAGCCTTAGAAGTCGATTACGAACAACAGCAATTTGCCATTCGTGGCTCTAGCACGGTTATCCGCGCGGGCGAGTGGATCACGCTCGAAGGGTCCACCGGCGAAGTCTTCCGCGGGAAAGTGCCGACTCGCGACCCTAACCCCGATACGCCAGAATTCAAAGAGTTCATGAGCTGGGCAGATCGCTTCCGGCGCCTAAAAGTGCGAGCTAACGCTGACACGCCTCATGATGCACGCGTCGCTCGCGCATTCGGGGCGGAAGGCATTGGTCTGTGTCGCACTGAACATATGTTCTTTGAAGGTGACCGCATCGATGCTGTACGTGAAATGATTCTGGCTGAAGATACTGCTGGTCGCGTACGTGCATTAGAGAAAATCCTGCCCATGCAGAAGGCGGATTTTCTCGGTATTTTGCGCGCTATGGCTGGACTGCCTGTCACTATCCGTTTGCTTGATCCACCGCTACATGAATTTCTTCCCCATACTGAAGAAGAAATCCACGATCTCGCCACCAAGCTTGGGGTTTCCGCCGATCGCTTGCGCACCAAACGCAACGCCCTGCATGAAGCCAACCCCATGTTAGGCCATCGTGGCTGTCGTTTGGGAGTGACGTTCCCAGAGATTTACGAAGTGCAATCTCGCGCTATTATGGAAGCTGCGTGCGAACTCGTGAGTGAAGGCGTTCACGTCATCCCTGAGATTATGGTGCCGCTCGTCGGTTTCAAACGCGAACTTGAGATCTTGCGTGAGCGTATTGTCCAGGTCTGTCAGGACGTGACCCGCCGAAAAGGCGTAACCGTTTCATTCACCGTCGGCACGATGATCGAAGTGCCACGCGCAGCGATTGCCGCAGACACCATCGCCCAGAGTGCGGAGTTTTTCTCCTTTGGCACCAACGATCTTACGCAGATGACACTGGGAGTGAGTCGTGACGACTCCGCTAAATTCCTGCCTGAATACATCCTCCAAGGGATTGTTCCGCAAGACCCTTTTGTCTCGCTTGACCAAAGCGGGGTTGGCCAATTGATTGATCTTGCGGTCCAGAAAGGACGAGCGACACGCGTCGACCTCAAGATTGGTATTTGCGGTGAACATGGTGGCGACCCAGCATCGGTCGACTTCTGCCATCGTACAGGGTTAGACTACGTCTCCTGTTCGCCGTATCGTGTACCGATTGCGCGCCTGGCGGCGGCCCATGCAGCGTTGCGGGAAGCTCAAACTGAGAAGAAATCCCGCGGAGCGCGAAAGCAAAGAGCAGGAGAGATGGCGTTCTCTGCTTCTGCTTAGAAGGGGCTAGGGGTTAGGTGCTAGATGCTGGGAAAACCCACTCTTTACCTAGCACCCAGCACATAATCCCCAACACCTAGATCGCCTATCCACAATTGGCTGTATGGCAACAACAAGCATCACAGGACAGACTCGCATCGTCGGTATCTTCGGCGACCCGATTAGCCATACGCGTTCGCCAGCAATGCAAAATGCCGCGTTCCAAGCGTGTAAACTGCCGTACGTCTACGTGCCTCTCCTCGTCCATCCGTCCGATCTTGCTCGCGCAGTCCACAGCATCCGAGCGCTCAATCTTGCTGGGGTGAATGTCACGGTTCCGCACAAAGAACAGATTGTTCGCTATCTCGACTCGCTCAGCGAAGAAGCGAAACTCTGCGGCGCCGTGAATACCGTCGTGAACCGTGACGGTCATCTCTTCGGTGATAACACCGATGGTCGTGGTTTTCTGCAATCATTGAAAGAATATGGACTCTCGCCAAAGCAAGGAGAAGTCATATTGATTGGTGCTGGAGGATCGGCTCGCGCAGTATTGGTCTCGTTACTCCGTGCTGGATACGGACCGATCACGATTGTCAACCGAACCCTCGCGAATGCACGAGCACTTGTGCGGAGTTATCGTCATGTGAGTCAAACTGAAGTAACGGCACTCCCCTTAGCCGCGCTACAAAACTCGCAGTTACTAGAACGTGCATCCCTGATCATTAACAGCACCTCAGTCGGTCTCCATGATGAAGACTTTTTTCCACTTGCCTATGCTGAAACTCCACGCATGTGCTTATTCTACGATCTGCTGTATCGACCAAAACCCACCTCATTCCTGCAACCCGCGAGAAGAGGGCGGCGTCCCACACTCGACGGGCGAACAATGCTACTCCATCAAGGCGCATTGGCCTTCGCGTTGTGGACGGGGGTGCCAGCGCCGTTGCAGATAATGAAGCGGGCGTTACAGCATGCTCTTCAGTAGCACCCATACTACGTCTTTGATACTCAATTTCTGGGCTGACTTGCCGATAGCCTCTGTAGGAAAGAGGCAGTTTCTCATTTCTTATAATTTTCCTCAGGACTCTTGCCTATCCACCCTCTCCCATTGTAAAGAGCAGGGAAAAGGAGTTCTCTCTGCCATGCTAAAGAGAAACCTCACCTCTTCCGATACACGAAACATCACCTACTACTTCCAGAACCCGAGGTATCTATGGCAATTTTTATTTGGCAAGGTGTCGGCCCCAACGGCGAGTCAGTACAGGGTGAGATGGAAGCTGCCTCGAAAGACGCAGTAGTCTCTCGTCTTCGTGCTCAGCGCATTCGCCCCAAAACCAATAAAATCCGGGCAAAAGGGAAATTCGATCAGGAGATCAAGATCCCAGGGTTTGGCGAAAAAGTCGCCCCGAAAGATATCGTTATCTTTACCCGCCAGCTCGCGACCATGATCGACGCCGGCCTGCCCATTGTGCAGTCGCTCGACATCCTTGCCCAGCAAAGTGAAAATAAGACTTTTAGTAAAGTCATCAGGCAGATTAAGCTTGATGTCGAAGGGGGAACCACTTTCGCCGATTCACTCGCCAAACACCCCAAGCAATTCGACAATCTGTACACCAACATGGTCCATGCTGGGGAGATCGGCGGTATTCTCGATACTATTCTTCAGCGCCTGTCTGGCTATATGGAAAAGGCGATCAAACTGAAAGCCAAAATCAAAGGGGCGATGATCTACCCGATCAGTATCGTTTCTGTCGCGGTCATCGTCACTGCAATTCTGCTCATCTTTGTTATACCAACTTTCTCAGACATGTTTTCTAGTTTTGGAAAGGCTCTCCCTCTCCCAACGCAAATCGCCATCAACCTCAGTTACGTTACCATCGCCTATCTCAAGTATATCATTGCCTTCTGGATTGCGATCGTTATAGCTATACGAATGTGGTACAAAACCGAGAAGGGGCGCTTTGCTATAGACGGGTTCTTGCTGAAGCTGCCAATTTTCGGAACACTTATCCGCAAAGCTGCAGTTGCACGATTCACTCGCACCCTGGCAACGTTGCTCTCCTCCGGCGTCCCAGTTCTTGATTCGCTCCTCATCACGGGAAAAACCGCAGGCAATAAAGTTGTAGAGAAAGCAATTCTCAACGCGCGGCAGAGTATTAGCGAAGGGAAAACACTTACCGAGCCGCTGCTCGCCAGCCAAGTGCTTCCCCCAATGGTCTGCCAAATGGTCAATGTCGGAGAGACAACTGGCGCGCTTGATTCCATGCTCAATAAAATTGCCGACTTCTATGATGACGAAGTCGATAATGCTGTCAACAACTTGACTGCGATGATGGAACCAATGGTCATTGCCTTCCTTGGTATCGTGATTGGTGGGCTCGTAGTCGCGATGTACATGCCGATCTTTAAAATGGGTTCGATTATCAACGGCTCAGACTATGTCGGACTCGCAGACCGCTCTGCGCCAGCGCTTCTCGTGGTTTCTCTTTCTCCGAGTCGTTATCACCACGTGCCTACTCGGAGCGGTCTTTCTTTCCTATCAACACAGGAGCTTTGCCTCGCCTGCCGAGCGTATGCTCCTGAGTGTTCTCGTTTTCACTAATCTCGTCTCTCTCGCCTCAGGACTCCTTGTTACAAAGGTACGTGACCTTGCGGTTTTGGCCTATACGCAAGTGTTTTTTGACCCGCTTTTTATTACGGGTATTATTGTAGTCACAGGTGGGATTGTGAGTCCTTTCGTTTTCCTTTACCACCTTGCCATCCTTAATGCCGCATTTCTTCTCTTTCGCCGTGGAGCAGTGGTTGCCGCAACAGTAGCAACACTTTGCTATGGCGGGATAATTGATCTGCTGTACTATGGGATTCTTCCTTACTCATAATTTAGCTCATCAGCCTTTTTACTCGCGAGCCCCACTCCAGGTCTTGCCTTAACCGTGCGCCTTACTGGCATTCTAGTCTCCTTTTACGTCATCGCGTTTCTCGGTAGCTACCTCACCCTTCGGGTGTTTCAAGTCGAAAAGCTTTTGGCCGAACGGGATCTCGAATTCGGTCATCTTTCCTCTCTCTACCAAGGAGTGGTTCAACATCTCGAAAGTGGACTGCTAATTACTAACAGCAAGGGCATTATCGAGTATGCCAACAGCGCAGTTGGGGAGATTACTGGAACTCCAGTCGATACTTTGCTCGGGAAAGCAATTGTCGAGCACTTTCCAACACTACCGGAAACAAAAATCACAGAAAAGCCGTTTGAGTTTACTTTTCAAGGGCACGACGACAATAGCGAACGAGTTCTCCGCCTGACATGCTCAGCACTGAACGACACCTATGGTAATGGGATCGGAATGTTATACAGCATTCAGGATATCACAAGCATCAAGGCGCTCGAACGCAGCCTGCACGCCGCGCAGGAAGCAGAATACACTGTCGTCTGGAGTGAGGGAGAACGCGTAGAAGCATTTGCTGGCTTAATTGGACGCAGCGAAGTGATGAATAAAGTTTATCAACTCATCACAAAAGTCGCGGACAGCACCAGCACAGTGCTTATTGTTGGCGAGAGCGGTACAGGGAAAGAGTTGGTTGCACAAGCAGTTCATAACGAGGGGCAACGTGCCAAGCACGTCTTTATCCCCGTAAATTGTGGTGCCATTCCAGAGTCACTCATAGAGAGTGAACTCTTTGGTCATCTCAAAGGATCGTTTACCGGAGCAACGACTAATCGACTAGGTCTTTTTCGTGAAGCGCATGGCGGCACCCTTTTTCTTGATGAAATCGGTGAGCTTCCCTTGTCAATGCAAGTGAAACTTTTGCGTGTCCTTCAAGAACGAGAAGTGACTCCGATCGGTAGCAACAAAGGGGTACACGTCGATGTTCGTGTCATTGCAGCAACAAATCGTGACCTTGAAGCAGAAGTTACAGCAGGACGGTTTCGGCAAGATCTTTTTTATAGACTCAATGTCATTTCCCTTTCCTTACCTCCCTTACGAGAACGTCCTGGGGATTTACCACTATTGATCCACCATTTTCTTGTTCGGTTCGCTAGTGCAAGCGGGAAGAGTCTTCCCCAGATCTCTCCGCAAGCCATGCGCATTTTGCTCGATTATCACTATCCCGGGAATATCCGCGAGTTGGAGAATATTATCCAACACGCTGTAACTATGGCAGAAGAGGACATCATTCGTAGTAAAGACCTTACCGCACATCTCCATACACTGAGCCGTATTCATATAGAGAGCTCATCGAACAGCACAGCACAGAAGGCAAGCAGTCAGGAAACATCTACCGACTTCTTCAGTAAAGGAGTCAGTTTAGATGCGGAGCTAGAAGCGTACGAGCAAACCATTCTTCGAGCTGCTCTCGAAAAGGCTGGGGGAGTACAAAAGAAGGCAGCAGAAGTACTCGGCATAAACTATCGTTCCCTTCGTCATCGTTTACACAAGTATCACCTGTCCTAACGAAGAGGTCGTCTCCTTTTTCCATCGAACATTGCGTTCGCTGCCACACTCACTTTCTTCTTTAAGATTTCATCCCGCTTTCCGATGTGTCTTCCGTAGAGATCATCGCAGGGTGGAACTCGATTGATCACCTTCGGGGGGTATTATGCAAGTCACTCAAATTCCCACGGTAGAAACAGAAGCTGCTGCAGCACCTGGTGGACCACCTCCTCTTCAAGTTGCGGTTCCGTCCCCCCATGTTGCCCCCCCTTGTCCTGACTCCGAGGTGATCCACGAGTCCAGTCATGGCGTTCGCAACCTGATTTTCGTGATCTTCGCTTTTTCCGGTTTCTCAGGCCTCATTTACGAGTCCATTTGGACGCACTATCTCAAGCTATTCCTAAATAGAAACTCACTCGATGGAAAGTGCTAGGCGGCGAGGGGAAGCGCATACACCTGACGTTCCACCGGGAAGGACCGGCGTTTTTGCAGCCAAGCAAAGACTAAATTGACTAATTCCTCTATACTCTGACAGCGATGACAGCGGGTAA
>VGTJ01000016.1 GCA_016874775.1 Deltaproteobacteria bacterium | reverse complement strand
CCTACAGGTCTCCGACGATGAGTTTCAAGCGCTCAATATCAAACCCGGTAAGTTTCATGGCGATTGGAACTATACGCTTCTTCCTCGCTCTTAATCGGTAACTTAATTCTTGCCCATGCCTAACGCGACCTTCGAGGTACTCTGGCTTGATTTTGTTTTGTACGTCTAAATACACTCTGGGGCCGATCGGATCTTTTTTCTCACCGTACGAGCACATTTCTACGTTATGGGCGTTTTCGCGAAAATACTTCATGCCGCCAAACTCGAGATAATGCTCAGTCACTTTTGTTGCCATAATCGACTCTCCTTCTATTGTACTCTGTTCGAGTAAGTGAAATTTGACGTTCCCTGCAGGGGTGTAGTCTTTGAGGAGAGAAGATGCGGAAAACGTCGACAAAGTTGTGGGATAGTTGTGGGATAGTTATGGGATGTGCGGCATACGACCTCCTTTCTGCGCGGCTCGATTGTGTGGATGAGCAGGTTTACCTCTGCTGCGCTTTTGTCTTGCGCTATGTAATGAGTTGTACGAATCGTGAGCGGAGAAGTCCTTACAAAGTTCCTACATTCTTCTTTAATTTTTCTTC
Source organism: Deltaproteobacteria bacterium (assembly GCA_016874775.1). NCBI lineage: Bacteria > Pseudomonadati > Myxococcota > Myxococcia > Deltaproteobacteria bacterium. The sequence goes on along the minus strand of VGTJ01000016.1, from coordinate 47,958 downwards.
AGCTGCTGCAGTGAAGAGGCGGTAGGATAGGTTGGGTGGGTCACGTCCCACCCACCTACGTCATTTCTATTGCAACTCGAAAGCTCCGGCATCACAGCCAGCGACGGCGCCGCCAGGCCGAGGTTGGCTGATCTGGTCGAGCGTGAGTGGAGCTCCGGTTGTCGGGTCTGGACAACTATTCCAGCCTGCGCCAAGAGCGTTACTGCCTGTGAGAAGGGCATGAGTCTCCAAAGGATCATTATCGACACCGACGTCTGGCCCACCGTTGTCGCCTAAAACGGTATCGAAATACGTGACACTGGGAAGGGTGAAAGAAGGAAAGGGCCCGCAACTACCCTCTGTATACGTGGTATACCCAGCGGCGGTACTGATACTAGTACCGACAAGATTGTTACGTCCTGCTAAGGGTAGAATGGTGCCCGCGCATGCCGTGCCATCGCCGAAAACGGTCGCCGTACTAGGATCGTCACTATGAGTAATGATGTTGTTGTTTAAGGTTAACGGTTGTTGCGTGGAGAGTGTGGCTCCGGTAGTGGCGGCATTACCATAAAATGTAGAGTTCGCAATAGTGATTGGCCCAGTGGTAAAACCAGCCTCAAAGGCGCCACCCTGACTAGCCTGATTGCTTGAGAACGTACTGTTGACGATATTCAGCTCTTCATACCCAATGTAGAAAATAGCTCCCCCCCCCCGTAGGTAGCGTCGTTAAAAGCGAAAGTGCTGGCTGAGATGCGGGAAGGTGATGCTAAGGCCCCATCGGTGTAGTCTGAAAGCGCACCGCCAAGACTGGCAGAGTTATCCGCAAAACTACTGTGGTTGATGGAATACCTACCGTTTTCACCAGCAAAAATGGCACCACCAGCGCCTTCTGCACTGTTGGTAGTAAAGAAGCTTGTCGTGACTGTAACCCTACCCTCATGAATAGAAACGGCACCACCATCAAAATCTGCCGCGTTATCTTCAAAGGTACTTTTCGTAATTGTTACATCTCCACCACCCGCGTATACTGCACCACCTTCACCCTCCGCGTCATTGTCGTCGAAGGTACTGTCCGAGATCTGCATCGTCCCACCCTCATCAACATAGATACCACCACCGTCCTGGCTGGCGCGATTGTCTTTAACCGTGGAGTTTTGATTGATCTGTACGTTTGCGTTGCCACCTGTTGTATAGATCCCTCCACCATACCGTGCGGTGCTACTCCTGACCGTACTGCCACTGGTCACACGAACCGTTCCTGAATTGTAGATAGCGCCACCGTTTCCTGTTGTAGAACTGGTTTCAATTTCGCTGTTGGTCACTATAAGTGTACCTGTGTTGTAAATGGCTCCACCATTGCTTGTCGCTGTGTTAGCTCTGAGAGCAGTGTTTGACAGCGTAAGGGTAAGTCCGCTGTTGGAGATAGATCCTCCAGTGGAGGCTGCCCCATTTCTCAAATCCAAGTTCGTTAGTGTGACAACGGTAGTCGCTCCGGTGATACTGAAATGCTGACCTGTGCCGTTGGCGTTGAGAATCGAGCGCTTGAGCCCATTTCCCGTGATATTGAGGCTCCTGTTAATCGTGATGTTGTTTACAGTAGGAGACGTCACGGATGAATACGTGACAAAAATGGTGTCTCCTGCGAGAGCTTTTCTAACCGCATGATTGATGGTCAGGCACGGCGAAGTAGCACTTGTACAGGTCTTTGTCCCACTGAAGCCGTCGGTACCAGTGTCGGATACGTACCGATTGACCGCCTCAGCCGTGAGGGGCCACATACATGTCGCGAACAACCCACCGAGTAGCATACGACGAAGAGACAACGCTGAGAAAAAAGAATCCATAACTATTCCTCCTCTATAAAAGGTTGGTAAAAATTGATTGCGTGCGAATACCTAACGTGTACGTAAAAGACGGCAAAAGCGTGCAGGAAGTCGCGGGATTCTCCGTGCGCCGCAAACTCCCTGTTCGCTCTTGCCGTGTGTGATGCATGTACTCTCCTCCTTTCTTGTGTACTCGAGTGATTGGGTGAGCAGGTTTTCCCTCTCCTGCGGACTTGTCTTTCTTCATGCAATAAGGTTTACGAAGTGTGAGAAGGGAAGTCCTTACAAAGTTGCTAAATCTTTCTTTAATTGTTCTTTAATTTTTCTTTGAGCAATGATGAGGTCCGCAGAATGAAGTCAGAGCGTTACGAATTTCCCCCCTTTGTCGTCGATACCCGTGAAGGCAGTTTACGCCGTAACTCTCAAACGATTGCGTTGCGCGCCAAAACGTTCGCGGTGTTGTGTTATCTGCTTGAACGGCCCGGACACCTGGTAAGCAAAGAGGAACTCCTCAAGAACGTTTGGGCAGGAACGTACGTAACAGATAGTACGCTAACCGTATGCATGACGGAGTTACGCAAAGCGTTGGGGGATGGCCCCAAGAAGTCGCGATACATCACGACGGTGACCAAGCGGGGGTATCGATTTGTCGCGGAAGTAGTCAGTAGCGAAAAAGAGACGAGAGACTGGAGGCTCGAGACGAGCCCCTCCCCATCACCAGCCTCTCGTCTCAAGCCTCTAGCCGCACCCATCGTTGGCCGCGATACCGACATTGCTACTCTTCACAACCTGTTCGTTAAAGCGAACAATGGCCAACGCCAACTCGTCTTTGTCACCGGTGAGCCGGGGATCGGCAAGACAACATTGGTTGAGACATTTTTGTTCCGCATTAAAGATAGTCTAAAGTCTCAAACTCCGAACTCCGCACTTTCCTCACCTTCTGAGCCAGCCCCTAGCCTCCAGCCCCTAGCCCCGAGGTGGGAAGTGGCGGTGGGGCGGTGTATTGAGCACTACGGTGCAGGAGAGGCGTATCTGCCGATTCTCGATGCCCTTGGGCACCTGTGCCGTGGCGAAGGTGGAGAGCAAGTGGTGGAACTTCTGAGTCGCCATGCCCCGACGTGGTTGGTACAAATGCCAGAGTTTCTCACCGAGGCAGAGCTGGAAGCCGTGCAGAAACGGGTTGTCGGGGCCACGCGTGAGCGCATGCTCCGTGAGATGACCGGGGCACTCGAAGCTCTCACTACAGATTCTACGCTCCTCTTAGTGCTCGAAGATCTACATTGGAGTGACTACTCAACGCTAGATTTGCTCTCCTTCATCGCACGTCGGCAGTCACCCGCGCGACTGATGATCATCGGCTCGTATCGTCCAGGAGATGTCTTGCGACAAGAGCACCCTTTATACGCTGTGACACAAGAACTCGCGTTGCATGATCACTGCCAAGAAATCAGTTTGCCATATCTCACGCCAGCGCAGGTTGAAGAGTATGTGGCTCGCCGATTCTCCGATGGATCTTTACCGGCGCGGTTGGGCGCGGTGATACATCGGCGTACGGAAGGGAATCCACTGTTTGTTGTGACAGTCGCAAATGAGATACTAGAACAAGGAGTGATAGTACAACGAGGAGAACAATGGGAAATAGTCGGCAACGAAGAGAACCGCGAAGTGCCGGTCGGGCTTCGGCAGTTCATCGAGCAGCAGCTTGAGCGAGTTGGAACAGAAGAGCGAGCAGTGCTGGAAGCCGCAAGTGTGGTCGGGATGGAATTCCCCATTCCCGCTGTTGCCGCGGCACTAGAGAAAACTCCTGCTGAGATTGAAAGACAGTGTGAAGCCCTCTCGCGGCGTCGCCAGTTCGTGCAGGCCCATGATGTGAGCACCTGGCCCGATCGGACGATAACCGTACGCTATAGTTTTCGGCATACGTTGTATCAAGAAGTGCTCTTACGACGCCTGTCGCCCACGCAACGACTACACCTCCATCGGCGGATCGGCGAACGCATCGAGCAGGCATACAACAACAAAACGCAGGAAGTGGCGACCGTTCTTGCCTATCACTTTGAACAGGGGCACGACCCGCACCGGGCTCGCCACTACCATGAACACGCTGCACGCCATGCCCAACAACGCGCAGCGCATCGGGAAGCAGCACACCATTTTCTCCGTGTCATCGAGATGCTGAACGTCCTGCCTGAGAGCGCGGAGCGTGACCAAGATGAATTGATGCTTCAGGTGTCTCTGGCGGCACCGTTGCTCCACTCCAAAGGCTACGCGGTACCGGAAGCCGAGCACTGTTTCGAGAGAATCCGCGAACTGTGCCAACGCCTCGGCGAACAACCGCAATTAGTCGTTGCATTTGTTGGACTCTTTCGTTTCCATTTCTGTCGAGCTGAGTTCGATCTAGCCGAGAAGTTTAGCGCTAGCCTCGTGCAGCAAGTGCAACCATATAGTTCCCCGTCTCTTACGCAGGGAAGTCTACTTACCGTAGCGATGGTGTCGCTCATGCGCGGGCATTTTACGGTTGCTCATCAACAGTTTGTTCTGTGTTCAGATGTCCGAGACCTTGAAGAACAACGGCTCTTTGCTTCGCTTCATGGGGAAGATCCGATCGGTGCGAGTCTTGGCTATTTGGCTTTGACGTTGTGGCATTTAGGTCATTACGACCAAGCACGTTCTACTATGGGCGAAGCGTTACATTGGGCGTCAACCCTTGGACATCCACAGAGTACAGCCATTGTCCACAGCCTGGCGGCTTCTCTCTACAAAAGCCTTCGCGATCCTGAAACCGTCAAAACGCACCTACAAGCGTTGTTGAAGATTGCAACCGACTACGACCTAGACCTGTGGACAACGTTTGGTGCCGTTATAGAGGGCTGGCTTGCGGTTCAACACGGTCAGCCCAAAGAAGGGATTGCACGGATACAACATGGACTCTCGCTCTATCACACGTTTGGCTTCAAACTGGTCGAACCAGAAGCTCTAGCAGCTTTGGCCGAAGCATATCTAGATCTAGGACAACCTGAGGCGGGATTACAAGCGATTGCTTCAGCAATAGCGCAAGTTGAGCAATCCGGACAGCAAAGCCTTGAGGCAGAGTTGTATCGGCTTGCGGGGGAGCTGACGCTTCAGAAGGCAAGTCAAAGTGCAAAAGTCAAAGTGCAAAGTGCAAAAATTTCTGATAGTCGATCCTCAGCCTGCAATCCTCAGTCGTCGTCTGCGCCACAAACCCCTAGTCTCAAGCCCCTAGTCCCAATGGAGGTAATGGAGGAGGCGGAGAGGGCTTTTCACAAAGCCATCCACATCGCCCCGCAGCAGCAAGCCAAGTCACTCGAACTGCGCGCAGTGATGAGCCTCGCGCGGCTACGACAACAACAATTTCTGCAATCTGAATCACGCAACACGCAACACGCAACACGTAATACGCAACACGATACATGCTCTACGCTTACTGAAGCACACCGCATGTTAGCCGAACTCTACGCTTGGTTCACTGAAGGGTTTGACACCCCTGACCTGCGTGAAGCGAAAACTCTGCTAGAGGAGTTGTAGAGAATAGTGGTGGCGACGTCGGCAGCAAAAAATGGGGGCGACCACTAGGTCGCCCCGTGAACTCGTCACGAGAAGAGAGATTCCTTATGCTGGGACCTGCTCATAATGCCATTTGGTGCAGACTTGTTCTGTGTGCCCGGTCACAATGATGCCACCATTGCCATCATCAGAGGCACTGGAACCCACAAGTGCTGTTCCGTATTGATCACACACAAGAGCAGTTTGCGTGAAAGAGATGTTTTCTACACCAGGAAAATCAACTTCTACGAGGGAGAGGTCATCAATGACATTGTTTGCCACTTTGCAGGCTGCTTCCGCCAGTGAAGAGCACAAGAAGTCCGTAACAGCCATGGCGAGAGGAGCAACCGCGTTGTTGATACCCTTCTGGACGTCGGTGACGATCGTGAAGCTCACCTCGACATCGGGACCACCTAGTAGCGTTGCTGCTGTGCCTATACTTGCGGCCAGTGCTCCTCCTTCCAGGGCTGCGATATAATTCTGCGCACTGAGCGCCCATGACTGCGCTGAGGTTGGCCAATCTGCAAATGCTTCGCCAAACGCTTCACAGTCTGTAGAGGTCGCTGAGTTGGCAATTATACCGAATGACCACTCTTCTCCGAGGAGCGTTCCATCTGGCGCTTGCAGGCTGAAACCCGCCTAGCGTCCTGTACTGGCAGCGAGTGGAAGGTTGTAGGATTCCACCTGATTGAAGAGATGGATGAGAATGTCAGAGCTGACGATTGCTCCGGTAATCGGGTCGCGGTATCTGGGACGCGGATAGTTGATGAAGCTAGAATTCACATACAGTTCTGCTGTTGTCACGACAAACGCATCGGTGGTATTGCCTATGATAGGGACTGTCCCGCCAGAACCGAAATTGTAGACCTGCAACGTCATCACTGTCTTCATCTTGACAGTATAGCCACCGTAAGCTGCGGACCCGGTGCCTGAACTTGGTTCGTCTGTGAGATGGTAATAGATAAACTGGTCGTCCTTCGAGACAATGAACCACAACTCACCGTCAACGGTATCTGTCCCAGTCTCGTTGAAAATTGCGCCCCAGGACATGACCGGGTCTGCCGCAAGGTTGGTAACAAACCCCCGTGACAGCAACTGACCATCAAACAGTACGGAAGTGATATAGCCATGAGAATCGGGGGTACTCGTTGTGGCTGTCAGGCCTGTTTGAGGGGTACTTCCGTTCATACGAGCGTGAGTCGCTGGCGTAAAAGTCAGCGTGGCACTCAATAAAAAACACAGAATACGAAATGTTACACGTTTCATAACTATTCCTCCTCAAGGATCTTGAGCTGAATTTGACATATCCTGCAGGATTGATGTCTTAAGTGTAGAAGACGAATCAGCACACAGGAAGTTATGGGAGAATTGTGGGAAAGTTGTGGGATTCGTGACATACGGTCTCCTCTCTTTGCTGCTCCATCGATCAGTACAGTGTATTTTTACCTCCTGAGGAACTGTCTTTTACCATGGAATGAGGTTTACGAAGTGTGAGGAGAAAAGTCCTTACAACGTCGCTAGATCTCTCTTTAATTTTTCTGTGAGCAGGGAGAGGGCGTGGACGATGAAGTCGGCACAGTATGCTTTTCTGCCGTTTGAGGTGGATACGCTGGCAGAAAGCCTATACCGCGGTGCAGAAGCGATCGTGCTGCGCGCGAAGACGGTCACATGCCTGCGCCTTCTGTCGATCGACGTGCAGCAAGGATGAGCAATAGTGAATGGCAGGGAAACGTGGGAATGAAGATCTATGCGGATTGACGGGCAGTCAGAAGAATACGTTCGATAATACCGGTCGTCGAGAGCCCTTCCTGATACGGAATGAGAACGACTTTCCCGCCATTCGCTTCGACAACTTCTCGCCCGACAACGGCCTCAGAATTCCAATCGCCACCTTTGACTAAGACGTGGGGTTGGAGCAGTTGGATGAGCGCGAGTGGCGTGTCTTCATCGAAAATCGTGACGTAATCAACTGCTTCAAGCGCAGATAACATCACAACTCGTTCGTCTTGATTGAGAATTGGGCGTCTCTCGCCCTTGAGTCGTTTGACCGAAGCATCGCTGTTCACGCCAACGATCAACACATCGCCCTGGGCTTTGGCGTGGGTCAACGTGTGAATGTGGCCAGGGTGGAGAATATCGAAACAGCCGTTGGTGAAGACGATGGTGTTGCCCGTCTGGCGGAGGTTGGCAATGAGAGGTGCGAGTATCTGAGCAGGCTGATATTTTGCTGGGAGCATACGACTTGACTCTCCCCCTCACCCTGTCCCTCTCCCACAAGGGGAGAGGGAACCTATAAGCGAAGCCGTTACATCAACGCAACAAGCAAGACGAAAGTGAAGAAGGCAGTCTCTTCAGAAACCAGCCTCTAGTCCCTAGCCCCCAGCCCCTAGGGATGCATCCCCAACATCGTCAACCCGGTCGCTTCCGGCAAACCGAACATCACATTCATGTTCTGCACCGCTGCCCCAGCCGCGCCTTTGACGAGATTGTCGAGCGCGGAGAAGACGACGACACGTCCACGTTTGTTATCAACATCAAGACCGATCTGGCAGAAGTTCGAACCCGCTAACGTTGCCACGCTCGGATACGGCAAGTATTGCCACGACACTTTCGGGTCTTTATCCATATCGAGAATCTGGACAAAGTACTGGCCTTGATAAAACTCTTTGAACAGATCGAGCACTTGCCCACGATCAAGATGATCGGTCAGGAATCCGTGACAGGCGGCCAGAATGCCGCGTGAGAATGGCGCATAGAACGGAGTGAAGTTAATCTGGAGTTTCTCTCCGGCAATCACTGACAGTTCTTGTTCTGCTTCGTAGGTATGACGATGATCGGTCACGTTATACGCAAAGACCGAGTTGCCGATCTCTGCATGCTGGCTCTGCGTCTCGGGAACGGCACCAGCACCAGAGGTACCAGACATGCCATCAACCAAGATGTGTTCAAGGTCTATCAATCGCTCTTTAATGAGCGGAGCAAGTCCGAGGATCATCGCCGTGGCAAAGCAGCCAGGATTGGCAATAAGTCGCGCTTTCTTGATGTCGTCACGCCGGAGTTCGGTCAGCCCGTATGGTGCTTCACCAACCAAATTCCAGCACGTATGCTTTGCCTTGTAGACCGTCTCAAAAATTTCACGATTCTTGAGCCGAAAGTCTGACCCAAGGTCGATCACCTTGCTGCCTTGCTCCAGAAATCGCTCCGTATGCAACATCGACTCTCGTGATGGAGTACACAGGAAGACGACATCTCCTCCGCGTGCTTCTTCAAGGGTAATAAATTCCAGCCCCATGCCATAGAAATTACGGTGAAGGTGTTCGAGCTTCTTGTCACCGCGAGAGGTCACCCATTTGACGCGTGCGGATGGGTGCTGCAACAGAATGCGTAACAGCTCACTACCGGTATACCCAGAACCACCAACGATGCCGACTTCTATCATCGCTCCGTCCTCCTAGCGCCTTACCTTCGCTGAAGCCATGAGAAAATGCAATCCACGAGCAGTTAGAACGCCGCTCGGCCAGAGGAACTTAACCCCACGAAGGTGAAGAAGACGCGAAATTCCAGTTCTTGCGGGTTCACACGATCAATCAGCCCAAGATCGACATACCAGCATTTCTGCGGCGAGATGAATCGAACAAAATAGCGATTCCCAATGAACGACGCAGCATTGAAATCATAGCGCCCCATGTACGCGGTCGTGAGGTAGTCGTTCAGACGAAAGATCACATACGCATTCATTTCTCGGAGTAAGCGGCGATCAGCAATCGTTCGGTACGAAACCCCAACGGTCGTGCGTCGCTGCAGATGTTGGAGTAATGGACTCGTCGCCGGTAACGGACGGGGGTCGGTAAGAAACGCCCCAACGCGAATAGTTGTTGGGTCTCCGCGGGCCACGTCATATGTCGAATCGAAGGAGAAGGTCGCATACGGAAGTGGCTGAAGGCGCGCGCTCAAATCCAGATCTGAATATTTATCCCCGAGGCGGCCAATCGGACGCGAGGGGTCGTAGGCGTGTCGAATAGAGAAACGGGCGAGTTCGCGAACTTGCGTTGTTTCGACCTCGCCAGACTCCGTCGTCGTTGACGACGCGAACTTCCCCAAGATGTAGTTATCAACGCCATACACAAAGAGGTTCCGTTTATTGATGCGATCCAATGCATCATACAACGGGAGATCAAGCTGATTGACATACGGAGTATAGTAATAACTCACGGTTGGTTCGATCACATGATGGAGCTGTCGCAACTTCCCCCACCGTGCATCGAAGACTCGTGAAATACGAGTCCCGACCTCAGCCTGGAATTGCACGGTTTCACGGGTACGGTCACCCCGTAGTCGGCCACCTTCAGGAAGTGGCGAAAAGTCGGGGTATCTCTGGGAATCGGGAAAGACGTCTTCAGAGGTCATGTGATAAATGGTCTCGCGGCCAGTGACCTTGACCGAACCAAAGAGGTACTTTCCCAGATGAAAAGGCATGCCTATCCACGGGGCAATATCGAGACGTTGCCCAGCGTAGCCACGGTTACGATAGAAGTCCGCACCGTCGATACTGATACCAACGTCCAATCGATCCTTCCAGATCCGGCGCTGCCCTTGGAACTGTAAACGTGGCAACTCTTGAAAGGCAAAATCTTGATTTCGGCGTAAATCTTGATAGTAGGCAGCCTCACCACGAAACAGGGCGTGCTGCCAGGTTTTTACCGCACCAGCCCGTGAGTCGGTGAAACGGCGCGTGCGCAGATCCCAATCGTCTATCTCGAGTGCCGATCGCAGATTGAGCGCCCGATGGCTAATTTCTCGCAAAAAGAAGTCGTCGCTGACAAAGAAAAGGTCGCTATACAAACGCCAGCCATTGCCGAGTAACTGACGGTGAGCGCCAGTGACGCTCCAGCGATTCATGGGCGAGGTTGTCGACGCTGGTCCACGAATTCGCTCGTTGAAGTACGAGGCAGAAAGTATACCTTCTGTGGTTTCATTGGGAGCATAACGAAACTCCCCCCACATTCCGATACGAGCGCTGGTTTCCAGGTCAGTAGTGACCGTTGCGTCATAGCTCTTATTAATCGCCCAGTAGAACGGTTGCTGCCAGACAAACCCGCGCTTGCTGGAGAACCCATAATTCGGAGACAGGAATCCGCTCTGCCGATCACTCGTCACAGGAGCCGATCCATATGGAACATACAGCAACGGAAAATTACGGACACGAAATACTCCGTCGCGTACAGTCCCTTGGCCGTGCAAGTTGACATCGATCGTGCGACCGCCGATACTCCAATCGGCTTTAGCAAAATCGTCGCATTGGCATGTCGTCAATGCCCCATTCTCGATGTGATAGCTTTGGCCGTATGACTTCTGCAGGCTTTTCCCAGTCAGTACATATTGCTGTCGTGGCAGCGTCACTGTCCCATTGGTAATATCACCGGTCTCATTCTCCATTTCGACGCGCATGGCATCAGCTTTGATATTGCCCTGATCAGACTGCAGCGTCACGTTTCCCTTCGCATTCATTTCATTGGTGTCGCGGTTCACACTGATCGAATCGGCTGAAAGTTTTGTCGTGCCTTTCGTGACCACCGCGTCACCAGTTGCCGTTGCAACATTGCTTTGCTGTTCATAGGTCAACGTATTACCTTTGATCTGGACAGGCTCATCCAGCTCCGCGCTCTCATCTTGAGCCCAGGCGGACGAGAGCAGCAGCCAGACCATCAACCCAACCACAACCTGCCACCGATGTTTCACGCGGTTGCTCCTTGTTCTCGCTCAAGCAGAGGTTTCATCGCGGTTGGCGCAAACAGGGGATACACTTCTCCAACTAAAAACAACGAACCGGCGATGAGCACCGCTTCGTCTGATGGTGTTGAGGCAAGGAGGTGTCGACAGGCAGCTTGCGCATTATCAACGATGTGGACTGGACAGAACGGCGCAAAGGCGTCCCGCAATAGTGCAGGATCTTCAGCACGTGATTGTTGCACGCGAGTCACAACCGCTTCCGTTATCAATGGGGCAAGAAGTGGAATCATTACCCGCCAGTCTTTATCTCGCATTACCGCAAAGAGCAACTTCACCCGTCTGCCTTGTAAGAGTGCTGGCAATTCTGCCACCAGTGTCTGCATGGCTTGGGAATTGTGCGCTCCGTCCAAGATCACGAGTGGCTGCCGGGACACAATTTCTATTCGCCCTGGCCAGCGGGCACTCAGTAACCCCTGGCGCACCTGGGTTTCATTGATCGGGAAAGTCTGGTGCGCCAATTCAAGTGCGGCAAGTGCTGTCGCTGCGTTGTTATGCTGGAACTGTCCACGTAAACCCAGATGCAAATCGTGCAGTTGCCAACGAAGGCCTATGTAGTGTCCAGAGCCATCCCGCTGTTGCGCTACGGTAAAATTTTCCCCAAGAAGATACGCGGTACTCTCGCGTTCACGAGCGATGGAACAGAGCACCTCTCGACTTTCTGCCTCCATCCGACCGATCACCGTTGGCACGTGCGATTTAATGATCCCGCCTTTCTCACGCGCAATCTCAGCGATGGTATTGCCGAGATACGCTTGGTGATCAAGGCCAATGCTGGTAATCACTGCCACCAACGGTGTCAGGACGTTGGTAGCATCGAGTCGTCCGCCAAGCCCCACTTCAACGACCGCGACATCGACCGATGCTTGCGCAAAAGCACGAAAGGCGAGTACGGTCATCATCTCAAAAGGCGTCAGCTTGATTCCTGCCGGTTCAATCTCCGCACGAATCGCGGCGACACCGTCGATCACTTCTTGTTCACTAATCCAGGTATCGCCAAGACGAATACGTTCACGAAAATCGACCAGGTGTGGAGACGTGAACAGACCGGCACGATAGCCTGCCGCAGTCAACATCGCATACAAAAAAGTCGCGGTTGAACCTTTGCCATTGGTTCCAGCGACATGCAGCGCCGGGTAGCGAAGCTGCGGTGACCCGCAAAGCTGTAAGGCCGCGGCAACACGTTCGAGTTTCAGATCCATGCGCTCGACTTCGAGTCGGTACACATGGTCGAGGGTTTGTTGGTAGGACAACATGAGGGCAATGAAAAATTAAGAATGAAAAATGAAAAATTTCGAAGAATCCTTGGCAGATTTTTTTATCATTAATTTTGCATTTTTAATTTTTCATTTTTCATTCTTTGCCTTGTCATCACACAGCAGCCCTAACACCTGATGCAACACGCGCCGCAACTCCGCGCGCTCGACCACCAAGTCTACCATGCCATGCTCGAGGAGAAATTCTGCACGTTGGAATCCCAGGGGTAATTTTTCACGAATGGTCTGTTCGATGACTCGCGGCCCAGCAAAACCGATCAGTGCTTGCGGCTCGGCAATGTTGATGTCGCCCACCATACTGAGCGAGGCAGCAACACCACCAGTCGTCGGGTCAGTCATCACTGATAGATATGGCAATCCCTGTTCGCGTAAGCGACCCAGCGCCATATTGACCTTGGCCATTTGCATCAAAGAAAGGACACCTTCTTGCATACGTGCGCCACCTGAGGCAGCAAAAAAGATCACTGGCAAACGTTCGCGAATCGCATGTTCGATAATGCGTGTCAGCCGTTCGCCAACGATGACACCCATACTGCCACCGAGAAAAGCGAAGTCAAAAATCCCGAGCGCCACGGCACGACCATGAATCGTGGCAACGCCACAAACCACCGCTTCTTGGTGTCCAGTTTTGGCTTGTGTAGACGCTAACCGTTCGGCGTAGGGTTTGCGATCAGTAAAGTGCAGTGGATCGTTCGACTGTAACGTCGAGTCATGTTCAGTGAATGATCCCCGATCGACAGTGATGAGGAGTCGTTGCTCAACCGTTAAACGCAGATGGGCATTGCATTTGGGGCAAACAAACAGACGACGCTCAACTTCTTTACGAAACAGAATCTCCTGGCAGGATGCACATTTGATCCAGATTGACTCGGCTTCCTCTTGGACAGGGCGTTGGTCAACAGCGGCCATTGTCCCCTCCTTAGGTTGGGGTGTTCTTGGTATTGCAACTCACCTAAACCAAACTTCAAGGGTTCAGTACACCATCGTTGTCACCCTGAACCCTTCGACAGGCTCAAGACAGGCTTCGTGAAGGGTCTCTCAGAGAGATTCTTCGCTTCGCTCAGAATGACAGCATCGGTTGGTGGCCTCATCAAGCATACACAGGTGAGCGGCGAGAAAGAAGTCGTGCGCGCAGCACCCGCTACGTTGCAGGGTTCCGATTTCATACGGTTCAACTCATGACTGCCGCGCTGTGCGGAGCGCTTGCTTCAAGCTTCCGACAAATGCCCCCGCGCGAGCCACGAGGTCAGGCTGATCACAGTGAGTTTCTATAATACGAGAAATCGCACTGCCAACGATCACTGCGTCAGCAATCATCGCCACGTGGGCGGCTTGCTCCGGCGAGGAAATACCGAACCCAACACCGACCGGGACTGGAGAAATTGCGCGAATCCGCCTGACCATCTCTCCCAAATCTTCCGGCAACGAGTCTCGAGTCCCAGTCACTCCGGCTACAGAGACGTAATAGACAAAGCCACGTGCACGGGTAAGGACTTTGCGTGCGCGCACGAGAGAGCTGGTCGGTGCAAGAAGAAAAATCAGATCGAGGTCGGCACGGTCGGTCTCCTGTTTCAGTTCATCCGCTTCTTCAGGAGGCAGATCGACACACAATACTCCATCGACCCCAGCAACATGCCCATCATCGGCAAACTGAGCACCACCATAACGGAAAATCGGATTGTAATAGGTAAACAGGATCAACGGTACGGTCGCCTTTTGTCGCAGGCGTTGGACCATAGCGAGAATCTGACGGAGAGAGGTTCCGCTTTTCAGCGCACGTTCTGCCGCCAGTTGGTTGGCTGGCCCATCGGCCATCGGATCAGAAAACGGCACGCCTAACTCGATGAGGTCTGCTCCCTGACGGGCAAATTCCAGTACCAGTTGCTCGGTGGTCTCCAGATGCGGATCACCAGCCGTAATGTAAGGAATTAACGCCACTTCGCCACGCGCCTTTAAGTTGGCGAAAGTCTCCGCTATACGTGTCATAACTATTAGTGAACCGTTCCCAAAAAGCGCGCCACGGCTTGCAAATCCTTGTCCCCACGCCCGGAGAGATTGAGCACGACGATGTCGTCGCGACGAAGTCGGGGCACGAACATCGCCGCATAGGCAATCGCGTGAGAACTCTCAAGCGCTGGAATGATGCCCTCGGTCTCAGCCAGTAGCTGCATCGCCGCAACCGCTTCGGCATCTTTGACTGTCACATACTGTACCCGCTTTTGATCGTTGAGATAGCTCAATTCAGGCCCGACGCCAGGATAATCAAGGCCTGGAGCCAATGAATACGTATCACGAATCTGGCCATTCTCATCTTGCAGCACATAACTCTTGCTCCCGTGCAGTACACCGATGTGCCCACCAGAGATCGACGCTGCGTTTTGCCCGTCCCCAAGACCACCGGCTTCAACGCCGATCATGCGTACCGAACTGTCATGCAAAAATGGCGCAAAAAGCCCCATCGCGTTACTTCCCCCACCAACGCACGCGATCAGATAGTCGGGTAAACGTTTTTCATGTTGGAGAATTTGTTTCTTGGCTTCGCGACCGATCACCGCCTGAAAGTCGCGGACAATCATGGGGTAGGGATGCGGACCAGCAACCGTACCAATGACATAGAAGGTCGACGCCACATGCGAGATCCAATCGCGCAAGGCCTCGTTCATTGCATCTTTTAGCGTTCGCGTCCCACTTTTTACTTCGCGGACCTTCGCCCCAAGCAGGCGCATACGAAAGACATTCGGCTCTTGGCGGGCGACATCATCACTGCCCATGAAGACTTCACACTCAAGTCCAAATAAGGCAGCAACGGTTGCCGTTGCAACACCATGTTGCCCAGCGCCGGTCTCGGCAATGAGGCGACCCTTTTTCATTTGTCGCGCAAGGAGTGCTTGGCCAATCGTGTTGTTGATCTTGTGTGCGCCAGTGTGATTCAGATCTTCACGTTTCAGATAGACCTTGGCACCGCCCCACCGTTCAGTAAGGCGCTTCGCAAAAGTGAGGGGGGTTGGGCGACCGACATACTCTTGCAGCAACGTGCGCAGTTCACGCTGAAAGGTAATGTCGCGCCGACTTCGTCGATAGAGCTCTTCAAGCTCTAACAAGGCGGGCATTAAGGTTTCGGCAACATACCGCCCCCCATAAGGGCCGAAGTGTCCGCCAGCATCAGGTTGTCTTGGCATTGGTAATAAACGCTCGTACTTTTTCTGGATCTTTGCGGCCAGGAGCAGACTCAACTCCACTGGCAACATCAACCGCCCACGGTCGAACCGCCTGCACAGCTTCAGTCACATTCTCTGGAGTCAGTCCACCGGCAAGAATCAGGCGGTTACGGCAGTCTACTGGAAGAGTCGTCAGACGCTCCCAAGAGAATCGCTCGCCTGTTCCCCCGTATCGTCCAGGCTTGAGAGTGTCAAGGAGGAGGTAATTCACCGGAAATTGCTGCCAGTCTGGCAATGGCCCATCCACTGGAACTCGTAGCGCTTTAATCGTTATACATGACCAGTGCTGAACATCGGTAGTGGTTTCGTCCCCATGAAATTGCACGGCATGCAAGCGCAACTGGCTGCAGAGATCAGCAATATGGGCCCGCTCCGCGTTGACGAATACGCCGACACAGTGGACATGCTCTGGCAACACCGCACGAATAGCGTGAGCAGTGGCGAGCGACACGTAACGAGGGCTTGGAGGGTAGAAGTTGAGACCGATGAGATCCGCACCGTGATCGACCGCTAGCAGGGCATCATCAACACTCGTCACCCCGCAAATCTTCACCCGAACGCTCACAGCTCTCCTCGAATCAGTCCGCGCAACGGCCCCCCAGGATCAGGAGCGGCCATAAACGTTTCACCGATCAGAAATGCTTTCACTCCCAGTGATTCAAGTCGGGTCAACTGCGCACTCCGTGACAGACCACTTTCAGATACAACGATTGTCTCTTTGGGAACCAGGCGCACCAACCGTTCGCTGGTTTCAATCGTGGTATGAAACGTGCGCAAATCACGATTGTTGACGCCAAGCAGTTCAGCACCACCGGCAAGGGCACGTTCAAGTTCGCCTTCGTCGTGGACTTCCACCAGACAATCGAGGCCAAGCGCATGAGCGAGGCCACTCAGTTCATTCATTTGCCCATCAGATAAGATCGACACGATCAAGAGGATGGCGCTCGCCCCGAATGCGCGCGCTTCATACACTTGATATGGATCAAAGAGGAAGTCTTTGCGTAACAATGGGCAGCGTACCTGTTCACGAATCAGGCGCAAGTAATCGAGGCTCCCCTGAAAGAACCGACTTTCCGTCAGCACCGAGATCGCTGCCGCTCCGTTGGCTTCATAGGTTTTCGCTAAAGAAAGCGGTTCGAAATCTGCACGAATCACACCTTTTGAAGGCGAAGCTTTTTTCACCTCAGCAATGATCGTGCGCCCAGGCCACTCACGCAGTGTTTTGGTGAACGGCAATGGCATGGCATGAAACAGGGGCATATCCTGCAGTTGCTGAAGAGACACGCGTTGTTTCTGCGTCGCGAGTTCAGTTTTTTTGTACGCTACAATGTCGTCGAGAATCATACGGTTCCTGTGTGGGTCAGAGCCACAAATCGCTCTAAGGTTCGCGCTGCGGAACCACTATCAATCGCCATACGAGCGCGTTCAACCCCGACCGCGATAGAGGGAACGGCATCACCAGCATACAACGCTGCCCCAGCGTTGAGGAGCACGATGTCTCGGTGAGGGCCGTGGGTGCCCGCAAAAATTGCGCGAATGATGTCAGCCGATTCTTGGGCGCTTTGTACTTGCAATGCTGCCAACGAACAGCGAGTGAAACCGAACTCTTCCGGAGTCAGGGTTGCCGTATGCAAAGCACCGTTACGCCATTCAGCCGCAACGGTCGGCGCAGTCAAGGAAATTTCGTCGAGTCCATCTTCCCCATGTACCACTAACGCATGAACGCTGCCCAGCCGCCCCAACGCTTCAGCTAGCGGCGTCACCCACTGCTGCGCAAACACTCCTAACAGTTGGTGACGTGCTCCAGCAGGATTGGTCAGCGGTCCAAGGACATTGAACATCGTCCGGATACCGATCTCGCGACGAGGACCAACGGCATGGCGCATCGCCCGATGGAAGGCTGGTGCTAAGAGGAAACCAAAGTGCACTTCGTGCAGACAGTGCTCGACCTGGGCGGGCGTCAGTTCAACATGAGCCCCAAGAGTCTCAAGGACATCCGCACCACCGACGGCACCAGACATAGCGCGGTTACCGTGCTTGGCAACTCTCAGACCAGCCGCTGCAGCCACAAAGGCGGATGCGGTAGAAATATTAAACGTATGACGACCGTCACCACCAGTGCCACAGGTATCGAGTACCGCAGACGGAGCATGGACTTTCGCAGCCAACTCACGCATGACGCGTGCAGCCCCGGTAATCTCAGCGACGGTTTCTCCTTTAATATGGAGAGCGGTGAGAAGCGCACCAATCTGCGCTGGTGTCGCTTGCCCATCCATGATCTCGGTCATGACCGCAGCCATTTCGGCTTCCGTCAGATCACGACCTGTCACAACCTGAGCAATCGCTTCTCTAACCGTCATACATCCTTACTCTGTCACCAGGTACGCTTGTGAGAAGCGACCTTCGCGACGGAAGCGACCAACGGTAGCCGCCGCTTCCCCTTGTTTCCCAAAACTGCCGATACGAACACGATAGAGCGTCTCGCCGTTGATTTGCACCTTGCTTACGGAGGGACGATAACCTAACTCACGGAGTTCCCGCGCCATATCCTGAGCGGTTTCTTGATATGTCGTCGCACCAACCTGTACTCGCCATGCCGAAGTCGCGGGAGATTTCGCCACTTTCTTGGCAATCTCTTGTGGCTTCTTTACTTCACTACTCTTGCCATCCTCTGCTCGTTTTCCCTCGGCCACGACGGATCGAGGCCGAGCGGGTGGCTCGGTTCTTTCAACATGAGCAACCGTCACTGGTGTCGGTCGCTTCGCGGTGTTCTCTGCACGTTGAGTAACTGTGGGACTGGGCTTTTCTGTCCGTGCAGCAATTGTGGTCGTCGCTTTTTCTGGCCGTGATTCCACAGCCACAGGGATCTTCGGAGCGAAAGGTTCAGCGGGTGGTTTCGTTCGCGCTGGTCTCGGGTCTTCTTTCACAACTAGTGATGAAACCGTTCGCGGCTCTTTCGTTGCGGGAGTGGGGACAGCTGACGGCGAGAGCCTCGGTTTTTCTTGGGCTGGACGCTGAGTCACCTCCGCTCGTGGTAACGGGGGCGTGGGTGAAACGGATTTCTCGCTTGTTACTGGCCACGTCATTGACGTTTGACTCGTCGCGTCAGTCCGCACCGCAGCATTGGATTCACTTGTCGGCGTTGTTCTTGTGACGATCGGGTCAGGAACGGGGCTGATTGGAACACGAACCACATGAGAAGGAGCGACCACTTTCCGTCCCCCAACCTCCCGCCCTACATACACACCAGAAACAAAGATTAAAAAAGAGGCAAGCAATATACTACCCAGGAGCAAGCCACCTTCCACGCCATTGAAACGAAACCCATAGTGCCGTCCTGTCATTGTCACACCCCTCCCACATCCCCACCTACCACAATCCACAAAGGGGGAAGCTAGTTCTTTCGCATTCCTCCTTCATTTAGCATGACTTTTTCGTCTCGTCACGCTTTTTTCTTGCGGCATCTTCAAATGCAGTCACAGTTGCCCCAAAAGCGAAGGGGGAGGCCGATAAACAGCGCTCCCCCTTCATACAGAAGTCCAGGTGTCAGAATGTTGTCTATGAAGTCTGTTGGCTTCCAGCTCCTTCAGCCTTTGTCTTTTTCTCTCCGCGTTCGGTGAATTCAACAATCGACAGTGGCGCGGCATCGCCTCGTCGGATACCAATTTTCAACACTCGGGTATAACCACCAGCGCGCCCTTGAAAGCGTGGAGCAACCTCATCGAACAGGCGGTGGACAAGCGCTCTGCTACCAAGATAGGCAAAGGCCAAACGACGGGCATGGACAGTATTGCGTTTTCCTAGCGTGACAATTCTATCAGCCCAACGGCGGAGTTCTTTTGCTTTGGCATCCGTCGTACGAATCTGTTCTCGCAGGAGTAAAGCCTTCACGAGGTTACGCATGAGCGCCTTGCGGTGCGCTGCACTGCGGTTCAGTTTTCGTCCATCTTTAAGATGTCGCATAATTACTTCTCTTCTATCAAATCGTTATTGGCTTACCTCTGCGGCAGCACGGAGTCGCTCAAGTTCTTCGCGCGAAGGATAATTATCAATCCGCATTCCCAATTCCAATCCCATCGACTGCAAAGCTTCCTTAATTTCATTTAAAGATTTGCGGCCAAAATTCTTGGTCTTGAGAAGAGCCCCTTCCGTTTTCTGTACCAACTCGCCGATGTAACGAATGTCTGCGCTCTGCAAACAATTCGCTGAACGTACAGAAAAGTTCAGTTCTTCGATGGGACGGAAGAGGTTCGTACTCTGCGGTACTGGGATTTCCTCACGCACCTCAAAGGGGCGCTCGCTCTCTTCCGGCGTACTGACAAAGATCCCTAGTTGATCCTGGAGAACCCGTGCGGCATCTGTTACTGCTTCATCCGGACGAATACTCCCATCGGTCCATACCTCCAGGGTTAGTCGCTCGTAGTCTGTTCGTTGCCCAACCCTGGCATTGGTAACGGTAAAATTCACTTTACGAACAGGAGAAAAAGCCGCATCAAGGAAAATAGTGCCTACCGGGCTTTCATCCATAGCTTTATGGCGTTCAGCAGTGATGTAACCACGCCCACGTCGAATCGAAGCTTCAATTTCAAGGCGGGCGCCCTTGCCAAGGGTAGCAAGGTGCACTTCAGGATTGAGGATATCAACGTGCGGTCCCACTGTGAGATCGCCAGCTACAACCCGGCGTTCACCACGTAAATCAAGACGCACTGCTTCAGCGTCGCTCTCACGTAACCGGAAACGGATTTCCTTCAGATTCAGCAGAATATCGGTCACATCTTCGGTGACACCAGCGATGGTGGAAAACTCGTGTAACACATCGCGAATTTTGACTTTGGTGATCGCAGCCCCAGGCAGAGAAGACAGTAGCACACGTCTGAGTGAAGTTCCTAACGTCGTCCCAAATCCACGTTCGAACGGTTCTCCAACAAACCGACCATATGTCGAAGTGAGCGTCTTCCCTTCAACCTCCAAGGCCTTGGGTTTAATTAGGTCACGCCAACTGTCTTGCATCCTGCTCCCTCTTCCCAGTACTCATCATCCCCAGAGTACCGAACCAGCATTACACTTTCGAATACAATTCGACAATAAGCTGCTCATTAACCGGTAGATTCAACTGCTCGCGGGTTGGTAACGATCGGACCCGGCCAGTGAACGTATCTTTGTTCACTTCTAGCCATTCCGGTACTCCACGACGTTGAGCAAGGTCAACAGACTCTTGAATCCGCGCGATCTTACGGCTTGCTTCTTTCACTTGCACTTCATCGCCTGAATTGACAAGGTATGAAGGAATAGTCACCCGGCGTTGATTCACGAGAAAATGTCCATGTCGTACTAATTGCCGGGCCTCTGCGCGAGAGGTAGCGAACCCCATGCGGTACACCATGTTGTCGAGGCGCTGCTCAAGCAACGAGACAAGATTCTCGCCGGTAATTCCTTTGCGCCGTTCAGCCAAACCAAGGAATCGGCGGAAGGGAACTTCCAGCATACCGTAGATACGACGGAGTTTCTGTTTTTCCCGCAACTGTACGCTGTACTCAGTTGCCTTTCTTCCACGTCCTTGCCCATGCTGACCAGGAGGGTATGCCCTCCTCTCGATGGCGCACTTGTCGGTATAGCAGCGCTCTCCTTTGAGAAAGAGCTTAATTCCTTCGCGCCGACACATCCGGCAGACCGGACCGATGTTGCGAGCCACAAAACCTCCTGCTTTTCCTGTTCCCTGACTATCGTACTGAATTTCCCCAAAAGAGTAACACCGCCTCAGTGATCAGACACGTCTACGCTTTGGCGGACGACATCCATTGTGAGGGATAGGGGTTACGTCACGAATGACATTAATCGCAAACCCGGCAGCTTGTAGAGACCGTAACGCAGACTCTCGCCCAGCGCCTGGGCCTTTGACGTGGACTTGGACATTGCGCATACCTGCATCTGCGGCTTTACGGGCGGCACTTTCTGCTGCGACTTGAGCAGCAAATGGTGTTCCCTTCCGTGATCCTTTAAAGCCAACCGTTCCAGCACTTGCCCACGCAATCACATTTCCTTGTGGGTCAGTAATACTCACAATCGTATTATTGAATGTCGAATGAATGCACACCACTCCTTCAGGAATTGCCTTGCGGGTTTTCTTTTTTCGTGGTGCCGATGCACGTTCAGCCGCTGCCGCTTTCGCCATGAACTCTCTCCTCTATGTTCTCGTCAGTTTACTTCGTCGGAGCTTGCTTCTTACCGGCAACGGTACGTCGTGGCCCCTTGCGAGTACGCGAATTGGTTCGTGTCCGTTGCCCTCGCACTGGCAGATTCTTACGATGCCGTAGTCCACGATAGGAACCGATATCGAGATGGCGCTTAATAGAGGCCGTGATGTCGCGTCGCAAATCTCCTTCGACTCGATACGATTGGTCAATGACTCGACGAATGCTAACGACTTCTTCATCTGTCAGATCATCTGTTTTCTTGCCAATATTCACTCCGGCTTCGGTTAAGATCCGCACTGCCGTCGTTCTGCCGATGCCATAGATGTAAGTGAGCGCGATTTCTGACCGCTTATTACGTGGCAATTCAATACCTGCGATACGTGCCATACGTTTCCTCCGCTCCGGTTCACCTGTGTGGGAGCATTAGCCTTGTCGTTGTTTATGGCGCGGATTCTCGCAGATGACGCGAATCACGCCGGCCCGGCGAATGATCTTACATTTGCGACAGATTTGTTTCACAGAAGCCCTGACTTTCATAGATCTATCCCTCGTACATTACTTCATAACCGAGAAAGAACTTGTGGTCCTTTCTCGGTAATCGCCACTGAGTGTTCAAAATGTGCAGACAAACTGCCATCCTTTGTCACGGCCGTCCATCCATCACTCTTCAGCATGACATCCGCTTGGCCAGCGTTAACCATAGGTTCAATGGCAATCACCATGCCTTCGCGTAGGCGTACGCCTCGACCAGGAGCACCGTAGTTTGGTACTGGCGGATCTTCGTGTAGTCGTCGACCAACACCATGCCCAACAAACTCACGTACCACGGAAAACCCGTCTTTTTCTACACGCTCTTGAATTGCTGCAGAGATATTTCCCAACCGACTTCCCACTTGAGCCTGGGCAATTCCTTCTTCTAAAGCTGCTGCGGTCGTTTCAATTAATCGCTTCGCCTTCTCTTCCACGCGACCAAGGGCGAACGTAACCGCCGCATCGCCATAAAAATCGCGATAAATCACACCAAAATCGAGACTGACGACATCTCCTTCTCGGATGGTACGTTGTGCGGAAGGAATGCCATGTACCACCTCGTCGTTCAGCGAGATACAGATGGTCGCGGGGAACGGCACGGTCCCGTTACGCATCTGATATCCTTTGAAGGCAGAGCGGGCACCTTTCTTCTTGATCAGATCAGAAGCGACCCGGTCAATCTCCCCTGTTGTAATGCCGGGACGGATATTTTCCCGCAACTCCGCCAGGATTTCACTGACGATACGATTCGCAGTACTCATAATCTCGACTTCCTGGGGAGATTTAAGGAAGATCATGAGACAGCTGCAGGTTTTAGGCTTTTAATTGTTTTTGTAATCCGATCCAATACTTCTTCAGGTTTCCCAGTACCATTAATGTCATGCAAGAGTGAACCCTGTCGATAATACGAGAGCAACGGAGCCGTCGATCGTTCGTACACTTCTAACCTAGCGTTAACAGTTTCTGCCTTATCATCATTACGCTGATACAACTCTCCCTGACAGGTATCACACATCCCAGTTTTCTTCGGTGGACTAAACAATTCGTGATACATCGCCTGACACGACCGACAAACCCAGCGTCCCCCGAGGCGAGCGAAAAGATCGCCCCGCGGAACCACAATACTCACAACCGCGTCAAGACGTTGGTTGTGTCGCACAAGCTCCTTACTCAGCGCGTCAGCCTGGGCGATGGTGCGAGGAAAACCATCAAGCAAGAATCCAGGGGTACAGTCTGGCTTTTGGATGCGTTCTGCGACGAGGTCTGTCACAAGTTGATCGGGAACCAACTCGCCTTTATCCATGAATCCCTGTGCTTGTTTACCGAGCGGAGTTCCGGCTTTTACCGCTTCACGCAGAAGGTCACCAGTCGAGATTTGTGGGATGCCAAAGGTTCCCTGCAGGACTCGCGCTTGTGTCCCCTTTCCAGCACCAGGGGGACCGACTAGTACAATGCGCATCAGTTCATCCTCCCAGGCGTGCGTCCCCGCAACCGTCCACGTTTCATAAATCCTTCGTAATTACGCGCAATGATTTGCGTCTCAATTTGCGCTACCGTATCAAGTGCAACACCAACAACAATCAGCAATGCTGTGCCACCAAAGAAGAATGGCACATTCAAAGAGCCGATCAGCAGCGTTGGCAATACACAGACGAGCGAGATATAAATTGCGCCACTTAATGTGATACGGCTGAGGATACGGTCCATATATTCAGCAGTCCGCTGTCCAGGTCTAATGCCGGGTATAAAGCCACCATTCTTCTTCATGTTGTCGGCAACATCCACAGGATTAAAGACAACTGCCGTGTAGAAGTAACAAAAGAAAATGATCATCGCGACGTACAGGATTTCATACATCCAGTTTCCGGGGGTCAAAGCGTCGCCCATAGATTTCAACCACGGAGCATCAGAAAATCCCGCAATAGTCGCAGGAAAAACGAGGACAGAGGATGCAAAAATCGGCGGAATCACGCCAGCCGTGTTAATTTTCAATGGCAGGTGCGAAGTTTGACCACCATAGACTCGCCGCCCAACTACGCGTTTGGCGTATTGTACCGGAATACGTCGATGGCCTCGCTCCATGACAATCACGGCCGCAACAACGGCAACCATTAACACAAGAAGCAGGAGGACAATAAAGATACTTAGTTCGCCCTCTCGAACGAATTCCATCGTCGACGTAATGGCTGAAGGAATACTCGCGACAATACCAGCAAAAATGATAAGCGAGATACCATTACCAATGCCGCGTTCAGTAATCTGTTCGCCAAGCCACATGATGAACGCGGTCCCTGCAGTTAGGGTAATCACTGTCATCAGACGGAATTCCCAGCCAGGATTGTAGACTACTGACCCGCCGCTGGGGGTACTAATTTGCTCCAGTCCCATGCTAATGAAAAGCCCTTGTAATAGCGCTAAGGCGATCGTGCTGTACCGTGTATATTGAGTAATTTTTCTTCGCCCTAACTCTCCCTCTTTCGACAACCGCTCCAATGGAGGTAAGACGACGGTTAAAAGCTGAAGGATAATCGATGCGCTAATATAGGGCATGATGCCCAGCGCAAAGATAGAAAAGCGCTCAAGCGCTCCTCCTGAGAAAAGATTAACCAGGCCAAAGACGGTATTGCGTGCTTGCTCGAAAAAGTTGGCAAGCGCTTGCCCATCAATGCCCGGCGTAGGGATCGCAACGCCGATACGGTAGATAGCGAGTAACGCGAATGTAAAGAAGATCCGCTTGCGCAGCTCTACTATTTTCGTTGCGTTTTGAAAACCTTCAAGCATTGTCAGATGACCTCAGCAGTACCGCCGAGCGACACAATTTTTTCCTGTGCTTGTTTACTAAACGCTTGGGCTTTCACAATCAGCGATTTCGTCAGAGTCCCATCCGCTAAGATCTTAACCTTTTTCTTGGTGTTTTTCACTAGTCCAACTTCAACGAGCTTTGCTGCGTCAACTACAGAGCCAGTATCGAATCGTTCGAGGCTGCCAATATTAACAATGTTAAACTCTTCCCGGAAGATGTTATTAAATCCGTACTTTGGTAATCTTCGAGACAACGGCATCTGTCCACCTTCATACCCTGGAGGAGTATTGCCGCCAGACCGAGAGCCACGCCCTTTGTGACCTTTCCCCGAAGTCTTCCCATGCCCTGAACCAGGGCCACGCCCAATGCGTTTTCTTTTTCTTGTCGCTCCCGCCGCTGGGCGAAGATTACTAAGATCCATGTTCTTTTACCTCGATGAGATGCTCAACCGTACGCAACCGACCTTGTAGCGATGGGGAGTCATGGCGCAGGGTCGTCTTCTCTCTATACGTTAGTCCCAGCCCACGTAAAGTTTCACGCTGCCGGCGAGTGCACCCTATCCCGCTTCTCTTTAGGGTAATTTGCAGAACTTTCCCTTTTGCTTCAGACATAATAGCCTTCACTCTTCTAGCGAATTTCAGCGACACTCTTACCTCTGCGTTCAGCAACTTGCCCAGGAACGGAGAGAGATCGTAGCGCCTCAAGCGTGGCTCGGACCGAGTTATGCGGATTGGTCGATCCTAGACACTTCGTGAGGGCATCTTTTACGCCAGCCAGTTCCATAACCGCTCGGACACCTCCGCCAGCAATAAGGCCAGTTCCTTGCGAGGCAGGCTTAATAAATACTCGACCAGCGCCATGTTTCCCGATCACTTCATGTGGGATCGTCCCTTCTGCAAGCGGGACCTGAATAAGGGATTTCTTTGCTTGTTCGATGCCTTTGCGAATCGCTTCAGGAACCTCGTGGGCTTTTCCCAAACCGTACCCGACATGGCCTGAGCCGTCACCAGCAACAACGACGGCGCTAAAACTAAATCGGCGTCCACCTTTCACCACCTTACTCACACGGCTAATGTGGACCACTTTCTCTTTAATCTCGAGCCCGTCGGAGTTAATCCGTTCGATAATTTCAGCCACTCGCTACTCCTTAGAATTGCAATCCGCCTTCGCGTGCCCCATCTGCTACTGCTCGGACACGGCCGTGATATAAGAAACCATTACGGTCAAAAACAACCTGTGAGATGCCCTTTTCTTGACACTTGCGGGCAATAAGAGCACCGACCTCTTTGGCGGCGTCAACGGTCGCAGTCTTCTTAGCGGCTCCTCGCAATTCGGATGAGAGCGTAGAAGCGGACGTCACCGTCGTGCCACTTTCATCAGAAATGACTTGGGCATACATGTGTCGTCCACTGCGATAAATGCTTAACCGGGGACGTACATTGGTTCCGTGTATCTGATCGCGAACACGTTTTTGTCGTAAAGAGCGAGCGCGTTCTCGCGAGTTTGTCCGTGCCATACGTCTGACCTATTTCGCCCCAGCTGTCTTGCCGGCCTTTCTACGAATCGTTTCTTCGGCGTACTTAATACCTTTTGCTTTGTAAGGATCAGGTGGGCGCAGACGCCGAATCGCAACTGCGACTTCACCCAGTAATTGCTTATCTATCCCTTCCAACGTAATGACGGTCTGGCGTTCGATCTTAGCCTGGATCCCCTCCGGAAGTTGGAACAGAATCGGATGCGAATAGCCGAGACTGAACTGAACACCAACCTTACCCACAGCTTCAGCTCGATAGCCGACACCGCTGATCTCAAGGGTGCGTGTAAAGCCTTTGCTTACCCCTTCGACCATGTTGGCAATCATCTTTCGCGTCATGCCATGAATCGCCTTAGCTCGCCGCGTTTCTTCAGAACGCGCGACGACAATACCGCCATCCTTCATTTCAACACTGACACAGGGGTCAATCGCAACCTCAAGTTGCCCTTTCGCTCCCTGGGCGGCGATTTTTCCGTCTTGTACGGAAACCTTCACCTTATCTGGTACCGGCACTGGCCAGCGTCCAATACCTGCCATTTTTCCGTTTCTCCTCTCGCCAGAGTCTTACCACAAGCTACACAGAATCTCGCCACCGACATGTTGTTTTCGAGCTTCCCGGTCAGCCATGATACCGCGGGAAGTCGATAGAATATTAACCCCAAGCCCATTTTGCACGAGGGGAATGTTATTCGTTCCTGTGTAGGTTCGTAAACTCGGCTTACTAATGCGCTTTACTCCACGTAACACTGGTTTCCCTGCGGCATCGTACTTGAGCCAAATACGGAGCTGAGGGCGCCCTTGCTCTTCAACTTTCGCATATTCTTTGAGAAACCCCTCTTCAATAGCAACCTTGATGATAGCTTCTTTGAGGCGTGACCACGGTACATTCACTCGTTCCTTGTGGGCATGTAAACCGTTTCGAACGCTGGTCAGCAAATCAGATATGGGGTCAGTGCACATCTGTCATCCTCCTTACCAACTCGCTTTAGTAAGACCAGGAATCTGTCCCTTAAGCGCGTAGTTACGCAGACAGATGCGACACATGCGAAAGCGGCGATAGAAAGCCCGTGGACGTCCGCACAGACCACAACGATTATGTTGGCGGACCGAGAATTTTGGCTTGCGTTGAGCTTTAACTCGTAAACAGGTTCGTGCCATATAGTATTAACTCCGAAACGGCATCCCTAGTGCACGTAAGAGCGCACGTCCTTCAGCGTCCGTCTGCGCTGTGGTTACAAAGGAGCACGTAAAGCCTTTCACTTGTTCGACTTTATCAATGTTGATCTCAGGAAAGATAACGTGTTCGCGAATACCTAACGAATAGTTACCACGTCCATCGAACGACTTGTCCGAAATTCCCTGGAAATCGCGAACGCGCGGTAAAGCGACGCTCACGAGACGATCAAGAAATTCATACATGCGGTCTCCCCGTAATGTGACCGCACAACCAATCGCTACGCCTTCGCGCAACTTGAAGTTAGCAATCGATTTATGAGCCTTTGTCACCACAGGTTTTTGTCCCGTGATTTGTGTAAGCTCAGCGACCCCTGTCTCAAGCACCTTGGCATTCTGGACTGCATCTCCCAAGCCCATGTTCACAACGATCTTTACGAGCCGCGGAATCTGCATCACGTTACCGTAGCCAAGCTCCTGCTTAAGAGCAGAAACGACTTTCTGTCGATAGAACTCTTTGAGACGTGCTGCCATAATTATTTATCCAACAATTCGTTACACCTGCGGCAGAATCTCCCCTTATTGCCATCTTGGAGTATACGTGTCCCAACACGGACCGGTGCATTACAACGTTCGCACATCGGCATCAGATTCGAGAGATGAATGGGAGCTTCCTTCTCTATGATTCCACCTGGACTTTGCGGGCCGCGCGGTTTCGCATGTCGTTTCACGACATTCATACGCTCAACCACCGCACGGTTTTCTTCGGGGATCACACGTAAGACCTTGCCGATCTTTCCGTGTTCCTTGCCGGCAATTACCATCACCGTATCGTTCTTTTTTATTCGCGCTAACATGGCAATCCCTTACAATACTTCCGGTGCCAGAGAGATAATCTTCATAAATCGCTTCGCTCGCAGCTCGCGGGCGACAGGACCGAAAATACGAGTTCCGATCGGTTCACGTTGATTATCGAGCAACACAGCTGAGTTGTTATCAAAGCGAATATACGACCCGTCCGGACGCCCTACTTCTTTGGCCGTACGTACGATAACGGCTCGCATGACATCCCCTTTTTTCACCTTCGCATTGGGGATCGCTTCACGTATGGAAACGACAATCTCGTCTCCAATTGACGCGTAACGTCTTCGCGTCCCGCCGAGCACGCGTACACAGCGAACTTTCCGTGCGCCAGAGTTGTCGGCCACGTCCAAAAT
This sequence comes from Deltaproteobacteria bacterium, assembly GCA_016874775.1. NCBI lineage: Bacteria > Pseudomonadati > Myxococcota > Myxococcia > Deltaproteobacteria bacterium. The sequence continues at coordinate 18,858 of VGTJ01000016.1, read as the reverse complement.
GGTCTCAACCTGAATCATAGTCTACATCTCCCTGGCCACTTATCCTGCAGTTGCTGATTTGAGGATCGAGCGCACCAGCCAGCGTTTCTCTCGACTCAACGGCCGGGTCTCGACAATGGTTACTTGGTCACCGGTGTGACAACGGTTCTCGGGATCGTGAGCTTTATATTTTTTCCGTTGCCGAACATATTTTTTATACACAGGGTGCTGGACGAAGCGTTCGACCATAACCACCACGGTCTTATCCATCTTGTCGCTAACGACAATCCCCTGTCGTTCTTTTTTCTGCCCTGGCACGATAGCTATTCTCCTGCAGCCCGACGACTGCGTTCTTGTCGGATCGTCTTGATCCGTGCGAGATCACGCCGGAGGTTACGCACGTGCATTGGATTCTCTAGTTGCCCGGTTTTGCGACGAAAGCGTAACCGGAAGAGCTCTTCTGCCGTGTCTTTCTCTTTTTGTTCTGCTTCATTCTCAGTTAAATCGCGGATTTCTTTAGCTCGCATAGGTTGCTCCGCGGCGTTCACAAAATTGGGTACTGACGGAGAGTTTATGCGAAGCCAAACGCAACGCTTCTTGCGCAACATCTCGTGGAATTCCTTCCATCTCGAAAAGCATGCGCCCTGGCTTCACTGGAGCGACCCATCCTTCCGGTGGCCCCTTTCCTTTTCCCATTCGCGTTTCTGCCGGTTTCTTCGTTATCGGTTTGTCTGGAAAGATGCGCACCCATACACGGCCACCACGTTTCACGTGACGCGTTAACGCAACGCGTGCCGCTTCAATCTCTCGCGCACTAATCCAACCTCGTTCAAGCGTCTTGAGACCAAAATCACCAAACGCAAGGGAACTACCACGATGGGCATCTCCATAGAGTCGCCCTCGCATTTGTTTCCTATGCTTAACTTTCTTCGGCGCTAGCATGATCCTGACTCCTTAGGCACTCACTGCTGTCCGCTGTTGCTCTTCTTCGCGAGTGATGATCTCTCCTCGCATGATCCACACCTTGACACCAATGATGCCATAGGTGGTTTTTGCTTCAGCTACGCCGTAACTGATGTCTGCACGAATCGTATGGAGCGGGACGCGCCCTTCACGGTACCACTCAGTGCGTGCAATTTCTGCTCCAGCTAATCGCCCTGAGCATCGCACCTTGACCCCTTGTGCCCCCATACGAATGGCACGCGCCACGCTTTCCTTCATCGCGCGACGAAATGCGACACGACGTTCAAGTTGTAACGCAACGTTTTCTGCGACGAGCTGCGCATCAAGGTCAGGGCGACGAACTTCGTGAATGTTCAGGTACACTTCTCGATCTGATAATTTGGCAAGTTCGGTTTTGAGTTTTTCAATCTCCGCACCTTTTTTGCCAATCACGATTCCTGGACGAGCAGTATGAATATTAATTTTCGCCTTGTTCGCTGCTCGCTCGATCTCTACTTTGGCGATCCCAGCGTGCTGCAAACGTTTCTTGATGAAGTTGCGAACCTTGATGTCGTCATGCAGAAAAGGAGCGTATTCTTTTTCTGCGAACCAGCGCGACTCCCATCCTTCAATAACGCCCAGGCGAAAGCCTTTTGGGTGTACTTTTTGCCCCATGCTCGACTCCCTTACTCCCGTTCTTCGACGATAACCGTAAAATGACTCGTCCGCTTACGGATTGGTGTAGCGCGACCATGCGCCCGCGGAGTGAAACGCTTCCATGTCGTCCCACCGTCGACGTACGTCGCTTTGACGTATAACTTATCAGGGTCAACGTTCTGCGTATCAGTGGCATTCGCAACCGCAGAGCGCAGTGTCTTTGCCAGCAATCGTGCCGCTTTCTTCGGTGTGAATTGCAGGATGGCGAACGCTTGTTCGACTTGTTTGCCGCGAATAAGATCCGCAACCAGGCGACCTTTTTGCGGAGAAATGCGCACCTGGCGCAACACTGCCCGTGCTTCCATGATGTTCGCTCCTATCCTTTTGCTGACGCTTTCTTGACTTCACCTTTGCGGTCGCCTGAGTGACTGTAAAAGGTTCGAGTCGGAGAGAACTCACCCAGTTTGTGACCGACCATATTCTCGGTGACATACACCGGCACGAATTTTTTACCGTTGTGCACCGCAAACGTATAGCCGATCATTTCAGGAATAATCGTCGAACGTCGCGACCAGGTTTTCACTACCTGTTTGTTACCACTGGAAGTAAGTGCATCGACTTTTTTCAGCAAATGATCGTCGACAAATGGTCCCTTTTTTACCGAGCGCGGCATAGTGGTCTACTTCTTCTTTCTTTTCTGCATGATGTATTTATCAGTCCGCGGATTTTTTCTTGTTTTATATCCCTTTGCTAGGACTCCCCACGGACTCTGTGGATGATTTCCTTTTCCACGTCCTTCGCCGCCACCCATAGGGTGATCGACCGGGTTCATTGCTACACCACGTACGTGCGGGCGACGACCGAGCCAGCGCGAACGACCAGCTTTCCCGATGGAGATATTCTCATGGTCGAGATTGCCCACCTGACCAATTGTGGCTTTACACTTGATGTGAACTCGACGGACTTCTCCAGAAGGAAGTTTCACAGCAGCATAGTCGCCTTCCTTCGCCATCAATTGCGCAGCCGCACCAGCACTGCGAACCAGTTGCCCTCCCTTCCCCAGCTTCAGTTCCACGTTGTGAATCATCGTGCCGAGTGGGATATTACTGAGGGGTAGAGCGTTCCCTGGCTTAATGTCAGCCTCTTGACCTGACATCACCGCATCACCAACCGAGAGTCCAACCGGGGAGAGAATGTAACGTTTCTCACCATCAACGTAGTGAAGTAGCGCAAGGTGGGCCGACCGATTCGGGTCGTATTCAATAGCAGCGACTTTGGCGAGAATCCCATCCTTTTCTCGGCGAAAGTCGATAATCCGATAGCGGCGTTTGTGTCCTCCACCACGGAAACGAGTAGTGACACGGCCACGGTTATTGCGGCCACCGCTTTCGTGGCGCGGGGCAAGGAGAGAGCGTTCCGGCGCTTTTTTGCTCAGGTCACTAAAGTCAACGACACTCTGGAAACGCCGCGCTGCAGACGTTGGTTTGTATTGTCTTACGGCCATAAGCTAGGCCCCCTCAAAGAAGTCGATGTGATTGCCCTCGGCAAGGGTAACGTAGGCTTTTTTCCAGGCGGGCCGTCGTCCTGCAGACTTACCGACACGACGTTGTTTCCCCAAATACTGAATTGTATGAACCTTCTGGACTTTCACTTTAAACAGGGTCTCGACCGCTCGCTTAATTGTCCCTTTATCCGCCTCAGGGCGTACACGAAAAATAATCTGATTCCCAGTCTCGTTCACGAGCGTCGATTTTTCGGTAATGAGCGGCGCTGTGAGGACCGAATAGAGATCTTTGCTCATGCCGCAAGCCTTTCGTTTACTTTATGAAATGCGGCTTGCGTAAAGAGCACTTGTTTGTAGTGCAGCAAGTCGTACACGTTGATTCCTTCACATCGCAACACCTTCGCCCACGGGATATTCCGGGTCGCTCGCTCGATTTGCTCGTTTGCTTCAGCAATGACGACCAGTACGCTCTGTCCAAGTTGTAAGCGGGAGAGGAACTCAACCATCTTCTTGGTTTTGACTTCCGGTAAATTGATGTCGTTGACGACAAAGAGCGTTCCCGTGCGATGTTTATCCGCCAAAGCAGCCTTTAACGCCGTCGCCCGGGCACTCTTTGGCAATCGATAAGCGTAGGATCTCGGCTGCGGACCAAAAATAGTGCCTCCACCAACCCAAATAGGCGATCGCGTGCTCCCAGATCTGGCTCGGCCAGTTCCCTTTTGTCGCCAGGGCTTCTTGCCTCCACCACTCACAAAGCCACGAGTCTTCGTTGCGGCAGTTCCTGCACGCCAGCCAGCACGCTGCATTCTGACTATTTCATAGAGCAGATGCTCACGCGCGGGTTGCTGTGCGATCTCTGCAGGTAGCTCTACCTCACCAACAGTTTCTCTTTCCGGCGACAGCACCGGAATACGCTGCGCTTGCCCTTCCATCGTTATTTCTTTCCTACTTTTGCTTTGCGTACGAGGACAATTCCTCCGGTTGCCCCAGGAACCGCACCACGGACAAACAATAAGTTACCATCGTCTCGCACTTCAACGACGCGAAGATGCAACTGCGTCATGCGATCGTTGCCATATTGGCCAGCCATCCGTTTGCCTTTGAAGATGCGGCCAGGAAACGATCGGTTCCCGATTGACCCACCGTGACGAAAGTACTCGTGTGTCCCACGTCCATCAGGGAAGCCCGCCATGCCGTGCCGTTTCATGACACCGGTATACCCACGTCCTTTGGTCTTACCAATGACGTCAACAACTTCCCCCGGCTGAAAGAGAGAAGCGACGGTAACAGCGCTCCCTACTTCATACTGATCGACATCATCGGTGCGAAACTCACGCAGCACTGAAAACGGTTCTGCGTTGGCTTTTTTACAGTGTCCGATCAATGGTTTTGTTGCCCGCTGTAACTTCTTCTTGCCGAATCCCAGTTGGATGGCTGAATATCCATCCCGTTCGTTGGTTTTCTTTTGCACAACCGTACACGGTCCGGCTTGAATAACCGTTACTGGAGTGAGCGTTCCATCAGGGGCAAAGATCTGCGCCATCCCTAGTTTTTTGCCAATAAGACCGATCATAACGACGCGCTTCCTTACTGAAGCTTGATTTCAACGTCAACGCCAGCAGCTAATTCAAGCTTTCCCAAAGCATCAATGGTCTGCTGTGTTGGATCAAGAATGTCAAGTAATCGTTTGTGGGTGCGAATCTCGAACTGTTCGCGAGATTTTTTATCCACGTGCGGAGAACGGTTCACAGTGAATCGCTCAGTCCGTGTCGGCAAGGGAATTGGCCCCGCCACCCGTCCACCGGTACGCCTTACCGTCTCAGCAATCTCTTTCACTGAAGTGTCTAACACTCTGTGATCGTATGCCTTGAGACGGATACGAATTTTTTCGTTCATCGTAGCCATAACATCAACATCATTCAGCTAACGTCACTGGAGGATTTTAGTGACGACTCCAGCGCCTACCGTGCGCCCCCCCTCGCGAACCGCAAACCGTAACCCCTCATCCATCGCAATCGGGGTTAGCAGTTCAACTACCATCCGCGTATTGTCCCCCGGCATCACCATCTCCACCCCCTCCGGTAACGCCACCGACCCCGTCACGTCCGTCGTGCGGAAGTAGAACTGCGGCCGATACCCATTGAAAAACGGCGTGTGCCGCCCCCCCTCTTCCTTGGTGAGGACATACACCTCCGCTTCATACTTCGTATGCGGCGTAATACTCCCCGGCTGCGCTAACACCTGCCCCCGCTCTATGTCCTCCCGCTTCACCCCGCGCAAGAGACACCCCACATTATCCCCCGCCACCCCCTCATCTAACACTTTGCGAAACATCTCCACGCCCGTGACCGTGGTCTTCACCGTCGCCTTGATCCCCACTATCTCCACTTCCTCCCCCACCTTCACCTTCCCCCGCTCTATTCGCCCCGTCGCCACCGTCCCACGTCCAGAAATCGTAAACACATCCTCCACCGACATCAAAAACGCTCGGTCCACATCCCGCTTCGGCTCCGGAATGAACGAGTCTACTGCTCCCATGAGTTGCATAATCGACGGCTCCCCCAACTCCCCCTTGTCCCCTTCAAGAGCCTTCAACGCACTCCCTCTGATGATCGGCGTGTCATCCCCTGGAAACTCATACTTCGAGAGCAACTCCCGCATCTCTAACTCAACCAGATCCAACAGCTCCCCATCATCCACCATGTCCACCTTGTTCATGAACACCACAATCGCCGGCACTCCCACCTGACGGGCTAAGAGAATATGCTCCCGCGTCTGCGGCATCGGCCCCTCACTCGCCGCCACCACCAGGATCGCCCCGTCCATCTGCGCCGCCCCCGTGATCATGTTCTTGATATAATCCGCATGCCCCGGACAATCCACATGCGCATAATGCCGCTTCTCCGTCTCATACTCCACATGCGCCGTATTGATCGTGATCCCCCGCTCCCGCTCCTCCGGCGCCTTGTCGATCTGATCAAACGGCACGAAATTCGCCATCTTCTTGTCCGCTAACACCTTCGTTATCGCCGCCGTCAACGTCGTCTTCCCATGATCAATATGCCCTATCGTCCCCACATTCACATGCGGCTTCGTCCGCTCAAACCGCGCCTTACCCATCGCTTCACTCCTTTTACGCTAAAGTCAGTAAAAAGAAATTCTTAGAAAAGACGGGTCCTGGGGTTGTTACTTTTGAGAATGTAACAACCTCGTTCGCCGCTTCTACCTGTTGTTATTCTTTTTGGAAAGCCGCAATTGTAGTGGCTATTTCAGAAGAGTCAACGGCGGTCTAGATTATCACTTACCAACGGTAGTGTGCAAATGCCTTGTTGGCTTCTGCCATACGATGCGTATCTTCACGCTTCTTTACTGCTCCCCCACGATTTTGCGACGCTTCAAAGAGTTCGCCTGCAAGTTTCTCCTGCATGTTTTTCTCCGGTCGTGAACGAGCAGACTGCACCAGCCAGCGCATAGCAAGAGAATTTCTCCGATTGGTCCGCACCTCTACTGGCACTTGGTAGGTAGCTCCACCGACCCTCCGCGACCGGACTTCGACAATGGGTTTCACGTTATCGAGCGCTTTACGGAAGGTTTCTAGAGAATCGTCGTTGATTCGCTTCCCGAGTATGTTAAGCGCTCCGTACAGAATTCGCTCCGCTGTACCCTTCTTCCCACCGTCCATCATCATGTTGACGAATTTTGCCACAATCACATCCCGATACTTGGGGTCGGGAATAATATCTCTACGTGGGGCAGGCCCTTTACGCGGCATACTGATATCCTCCTTGGCCTGTCTCGCTATTTCGGTTTCTTTGCTCCATATTTGGATCGTCCTTGTTTACGGTCCTGAACTCCGATCGAATCCAGTGTGCCGCGAATGATGTGATAACGAACACCTGGTAAGTCTTTGACTCGACCACCACGAATAAGCACGACGGAGTGTTCTTGCAAGTTGTGGCCGATGCCTGGGATATAGGCTGTGACTTCGATGCCATTCGTCAAACGTACACGAGCAACTTTTCGTAAGGCGGAATTGGGCTTCTTGGGTGTAGTCGTATACACACGTGTACATACCCCTCGCCGTTGCGGACAGGCCTGCAAGGCGGGTGTCGTGCGTTTTGCCTTTTGTTGCTCTCTTCCTTGACGAATAAGCTGCTGAATCGTCGGCATGCGATCTCCTTCTCCGATTTCCTTATGCTCCCATTGCCCTGGAAGGAGACTGCTCGTCACCCTCGCCTTCAGCGGTGTGCATAATCGACTTGTTATATGTTAGCGTTCCGGTCCCTGCAGGAATGAGGCGTCCCATGATGACATTCTCTTTCAGCCCTAAGAGCATGTCGATCTTGCCATGAATAGCCGCCTCAGTGAGGACTTTCGTGGTTTCCTGGAACGAGGCGGCAGAAATGAAGCTATCCGTCGAGAGACTGGCCTTGGTGATACCCATGAGCAAAGACTTCGCTTCCGGAGGTTTTCCTCCCTGAGTAAGGATCTTCTCGGTTTCTTCCTGGAAGCGCCACTTTTCGACTTGCTCGCCAATGAGAAAATCAGAATCTCCCACCTCAGTGACAGCCACACGGCGCATCATCTGCCGGACGATCACCTCGATGTGCTTGTCATGGATACGGACACCTTGCAGGCGATAAATCTCCTGTACAGAATCAACCAGAGACTTCGCCAGCTCTTTTTCTCCCAAGACACCTAAGATGTCATGGGGGTTCGAGGAGCCGTCCATCAGCGCTTCACCAGCCCGAACATGGTCACCTTCACGAACGCTGATGTTTTTCCCACGTGGGATGAGATACTCACGCGGTTCTCCCACTTCTGGAGAAATCACAACTTTGCGTTTCCCTTTTGTATCTTTCCCGAATGACACTATACCTTCGATCTCACTAATGACCGCAAATTCTTTCGGTTTGCGCGCCTCGAACAGTTCGGCAACCCGAGGCAAACCACCTGTGATATCTTTCGTTTTGGTTGTTTCTCGTGGAATCTTGGCGACGACATCACCAGCTGATACCTTTTGCCCTTCAACAACGTTCAGGTTCGCACCGACCGGAAGAACGTACCGAGCCTCGTTCCCGTTCATGAGTTTCGCTACTTTTCCAGCCTCATCGACGATGGAAATTCGTGGCCGTACGTTGGGGTCACGGTAGTCGACAATCACTCGACTCGACAACCCAGTTCGTTCGTCCACTTTCTCCTGCATGGTGCGCTCATCAAGGTCACTGAAACGCACCTCACCGCCGAGTTCAGTCAGAATCGGTATGGTAAACGGGTCCCATTCTGCAATGAGGTCCCCAGCTTTGACCCGTGCGCCATCCTTCTTCTTGAATCGCGCTCCATACACGATCGGGTAACGTTCGCGCTCGCGTTCTCGGCCAGGTTCAGGTGAATCAACAATGATTACTTCACCGTTACGGTTGATCACAACAAGATCACCATCGCGGCTCGTAACAGTCTGAAGATTCACGAAGCGAAGAATACCCTCGTTCCGTGGGGTCAGTGTCGTTTGCTCTGCACGCCGGCTCGCCGCGCCACCAAAGTGGAAAGTCCGCATGGTCAACTGCGTCCCTGGCTCACCAATTGACTGAGCAGCAATGATACCTACTGCTTCTCCCATGTTCACGATACGCCCACGAGCAAGGTCACGACCATAGCACCGGATACAAATACCCCGCCGCGCTTGGCAGGTTAAGGCAGAGCGGATGCGGACACGTTCGAGTCCAGCATCCTCGATTAACTTGACGCGCTCTTCATCAATCTCTTCGTTGGCATAGACGAGCGTTTCGTTGGAGAAAGGATCGCGAACATCTTCCAATGCGACACGGCCAAGGACCCGTTCGCCGAGACCTTCGATGATTTCCCCACCTTCGACCAGAGGGGTCATCTCGATCCCGTCGATTGTTCCACAATCTTCCTCACTGACGATCGAATCCTGGGCGACATCGACCAAACGGCGAGTGAGATATCCAGAATTCGCTGTTTTCAAAGCAGTGTCTGCCAACCCTTTGCGGGCACCGTGCGTAGAGATGAAGTATTGCAACACCGACAACCCTTCACGGAAATTCGCGGTGATCGGGGTTTCGATGATTTCGCCTGAGGGCTTGGCCATCAAGCCACGCATACCCGCAAGCTGACGAATCTGCTGCGCACTGCCACGAGCACCAGAATCAGCCATGATGTAGATCGGACTGAAACCTTTGCGATTTTGTTGCAGCCCCTTGAACATTTCGTTGGCAACTTCATCGGTGACCGCAGCCCAGGTATCGACGACTTTGTTATGACGTTCACCGTCCGTGATAAGACCTTTAGTATACTGATCCTGAATTTCTTCCAGTGACCGCTGCGCTTCGCCCAGCAATTTTTCTTTTGCTGGCGGAATCGCCATATCTTGAATGCCAATCGAGATACCAGCTCTCGTGGCATACTCAAAGCCAAGGTCCTTCAAACGATCGGCGAAGATCACGGTAGCCTTGTTTCCTGACTTGCGGAACGCACTATCAATCAGTGAGCCGAGTTCCTTTTTCTTCATGACACGGTTCACCTCAGAGAAAGAAATCTCCGCCGGAACAATGTCATAGAGAAGCGTGCGGCCAACTGTAGTTTCAGTCATTTCCCCGTGGATACGAACTTTGATACGCGCCTGCAATTCAACCGCGCGTTGATCATAGGCGATCCGGACTTCATCAGGGTTGCTGAAAATCTTGCCTTCACCAAGTGCACTGGGCTTCTCGCGTGTCATGGAGTACAAACCCAAGACAATATCCTGCGTTGGACCGATGATCGCTTTGCCATGCGCAGGTGAGAGGATGTTATTTGTCGACATCATCAACCCACGGGCTTCAACTTGCGCCTCGACCGATAACGGAATGTGCACCGCCATTTGGTCGCCATCAAAGTCGGCGTTATAAGCCATACAGACAAGTGGATGGAGCTGAATGGCTTTCCCTTCGATGAGTGTCGGTTCAAAAGCTTGAATCCCCAAGCGATGCAACGTTGGTGCACGATTGAGTAAGACGGGATGTTCCCGAATCACTTCATCAAGAATATCCCAAACTTCTGGTCGCTCTTTCTCGACCATCTTCTTGGCACTCTTAATAGTCGTTGTATGCCCACGCTCTTCGAGCTTGTTGTAGATAAAAGGCTTGAACAGCTCGAGTGCCATGTGTTTCGGCAACCCGCACTGATGGAGACGCAATTCAGGACCGATAACAATAACCGAACGGCCAGAGTAATCGACACGTTTGCCAAGCAGGTTCTGGCGGAAACGGCCCCCTTTCCCTTTCAACATGTCGGAGAGGGATTTCAACGGGCGCTTATTTGGGCCACTGAGTGGGCGACCACGCCGACCGTTATCAAACAGCGCATCGACCGCCTCTTGCAACATGCGCTTTTCGTTGCGCACGATAATGTCGGGGGCGCTGAGTTCGATCAATCGCTTGAGCCGGTTATTCCGGTTAATCACCCGACGATAGAGATCATTCAGATCCGAGGTCGCAAATCGGCCACCATCGAGCGGCACGAGCGGACGCAAGTCTGGCGGGATGACAGGTAAAACTTCGAGAATCATCCACTCAGGTTTGTTGCCTGAGTGTCGAAACGCATTAAGCACTTTAAGGCGTTTGGCGATCTTCTTACGACGAGCTTCACTGGAAGTTTCCACCATTTCGATACGTAAATCTTCAGAAAGCTTCTCCAGATGCAGGTCGCGAAGCAGCTTACGAATCGCCTCAGCACCCATTTCTGCGATAAATGTCCCTGGCCCATGCTCCTCTACAAGTTTGCGATAGCGGGTTTCACTTACCAATTCTTTCTTTTTGAGTGGCGTGGTACCAGGATCAACAATGATATACGACTCAAAATAGAGGACGCGCTCAAGCTCCTTTAGGGTCATATCGAGCAACGTCCCAATCCGACTGGGTAAGCTCTTGAGAAACCAAATATGCGCCACCGGGCTCGCCAAATCGATATGGCCCATCCGTTCACGACGCACTTTTGATTGAATAACTTCGACACCACATTTTTCGCAGACAACACCGCGATGTCGCATGCGTTTATATTTTCCGCAATTGCACTCATAGTCTTTGGTCGGGCCAAAGATTTTAGCGCAAAATAAGCCATCGCGTTCTGGCTTGAAGGTTCGATAGTTAATCGTTTCCGGTTTTTTTACTTCGCCATGCGACCACGAACGAATCAAATCCGGTGATGCTAAGGACACGCGGATAGCATTAAAACGGAGCGGATTTTGTGGTTTCTCAAACAGACCGAGAAAATCTTCCATGATTCCTCCCCTTGCACCCTAACGTGTTTCTTCCAATAGTTCGACGTTCAAAGCCAAGCTTTGTAATTCACGAATCATCACATTGAACGACTCAGGCAGCCCAGGTTCGAGCACATTTTCTCCTTTGACGATCGCTTCATACATGCGGGTTCGTCCGGCAACATCATCAGATTTCACGGTAAGCATTTCTTGTAGGCTGTATGCGGCTCCGTAGGCTTCCAGAGCCCAGACCTCCATTTCTCCAAGGCGTTGTCCACCAAATTGCGCTTTTCCACCCAGTGGTTGTTGAGTGACCAACGAGTACGGGCCAGTCGAACGAGCGTGAATCTTATCTTCAACCAAATGGTGAAGTTTTAAGATATACATCACACCAACAGTCACGGGTTCGGCAAATGGTTCACCAGTCCGTCCATCGTAAAGGATCGTCTGCCCCGACTCCGGCAGTCCTGTTCGTTTGAGGAAGGAAACGATCTCTTCCTCAGTTGCACCATCGAACACCGGAGAAGCAATGTGCACTCCGTGTTTGGCGCGTTTTGCGACCCGCCGCAAGTCTGTTCCAGAAAGCGAGTCGATGACGTGGGTAAAACCTTCAGCTTGGCCGTAGACTTCTTTCAGATGTTTGCGCAATCCTTCATCGTGGCTTTTGCCGTTCTGCTGGGCACTTTCCTCTTCCAGTTGCTTACCAACCGTATGAATTGCCCATCCAAGGTGGGTTTCGAGAATCTGTCCCACATTCATACGTGACGGAACCCCAAGAGGGTTAAGAACGACATCAACAGGTGTCCCATCTGCTAAACAAGGCATATCTTCTTCGGGCAGGATACGAGAGAGAACCCCTTTGTTTCCGTGCCGCCCTGCCATTTTGTCTCCCACCTGCAATTTGCGCTTGATGGCGACAAAGACCTTCACCATCTTTATGATTCCAGGCGGCAGCTCATCTCCACTCTTAATCTTCTCAATCCGTTTATCGAAATCCTCACGGATCTGGTTGATCTGCTCTTCCATCGCTTCGACAGTACGAGTGAGTTCTTCTTCGACTTTTTCGTTCTCGACTTTGATCCTTCCCCACACTGACGAAGGTACTTCGTTGAGCAATTCTTCCGTAACTTCTTTTCCCTTTGGAATGAGGATACGTCGAGAATCGTCATCACTGATTCGAATCGCCGCTGTTTGCCCAATCAGCAGATCTTTAATCTTCCCGAGGGTGCTCTCCTTGATGATACGGACTTCTTCTTCTTGATCCTTTTGCAGTCGTTGGACTTCTTCGTCTTCGATACTACGACTGCGGTCGTCCTTCACTACTCCTTTGCGCGAGAAGACTCGTACATTAATGATGGTTCCTTCCACGCCTGGAGGGACACGGAGTGAGGTATCTCGCACCTCCCCGGCCTTCTCACCAAAGATGGCGCGTAGCAATTTCTCTTCAGGAGAGAGTTGCATTTCTCCTTTCGGAGTAATCTTACCGACGAGAATATCTCCTGGTTTGACCTCAGCCCCAATCCTGACAATACCACTTTCATCTAAATCCTTGAGCGCTTCTTCTCCGACATTGGGAATATCTTGGGTGATTTCTTCTGGACCAAGCTTCGTGTCTCGGGCTACACATTCAAACTCTTCGATATGCACAGAAGTGAAGACATCTTCGCGTAGCAGCCGTTCACTCACTAAAATCGAGTCTTCAAAGTTATACCCGCCCCAAATCATGAAAGCGACGAGGACATTTCGCCCGAGGGCCAGTTCTCCCATGTCGGTTGCTGGGCCATCTGCAAGAACATCCCCTGCCTGTACTCGATCTCCAACAACGACAACAGGTTTCTGGTTGACGCAAGTACCCTGGTTTGAACGTTGATACTTCGTGAGCGAATAAATATCGATACCAACATCACCAGGACCGGCTGGAGCATCGGCTTTCAGCACAACACGGGCAGAATCTACACTTTCAACAATGCCACTTCGCCGGGCAACAACTGTCGCACCAGAGTCGCGTGCAACGACTCGTTCCATACCAGTGCCGACTAGAGGCGCTTCTGTGCGTAGCAACGGTACTGCTTGCCGCTGCATGTTCGAACCCATCAAAGCGCGATTCGCGTCGTCGTGTTCCAAGAAAGGAATCAAAGCAGCGGCAACGCTGACTAACTGTGTTGGTGCAACGTCCATGAGCTGTGTTTGCTGTGGCCGCACCATAACGAACTCACCACCCAATCGAGCTGAAATAAGCTCTCCAGTTAAGACACCACGCTGACCGATAGGTACGTTGGCTTGGGCAATCGTCTGGCTCTCTTCTTCAAGAGCAGACAGATAGCGAACTTTATCCGTCACCCTACCGTTGTCGACTTCACGATAAGGGGTTTCGATGAATCCGAACTCATTCACACGCGCGTAGGTCGAGAGACTAGAAATTAGCCCGATGTTTGGCCCTTCAGGAGTCTCGATCGGACAGACGCGACCGTAGTGCGTAGGATGGACGTCGCGCACTTCAAAACCAGCTCGCTCACGTGTGAGTCCACCAGGTCCAAGCGCTGACAAGCGGCGTTTATGTGTCACCTCGGATAGCGGATTCGTCTGATCCATGAATTGGGAAAGTTGGCTGGAGCCAAAAAATTCTTTTAACGCAGCAGACACCGGCTTGTAATTCACCAACTCTTGCGGCATCAACGTCTCGACATCTTGTAGGCTCATGCGTTCTTTCACTGCACGTTCCATACGAACCAGACCGATGCGAAACTGATTCTCGACAAGTTCACCGACAGCACGAACACGACGGTTCCCTAGATGGTCTATGTCATCGACAACGCCATTGCCGTTTTTCAATTCAATTAAATAACGAACGACTTCGAGAATATCCTCTCGTCGAAGCGTTCCCTGATCGATAGGAGCGGTAATCCGCAGCTTGTGGTTGAGTTTAAGCCGTCCAACCCGCGAGAGGTTGTACCGTTCAGGGTTAAAGAACAAGTTGTGGAAAAATAACGTAGCTGCTTCGATAGTTGGCGGATCTCCGGGCCGCAGTCGCCGATAAATCTCAATAACGGCTTCCTCAGGAGAGGGGATTTTATCTTGCAGCAATGTATTACGCAGTGATGGACCGATGTGCGAGTCATCAATGAAGAGCACTTCAATCGAAGAGACACCACGGTCAACCAGCTGGTCGAACTGTTCTTGAGTAATTTCTTGATTACATTCGACCAGGACTTCTTTGGTTTTCGGATCAACAATATCGTGTGCTGCGATATTCCCAATCACTTCTTCAACAGTAATGGGAATCTGCTCGACCCCCGCGGTCTCCAGTTGTTTGAGCAACCCACGGGTGAATTTCCGACCTTCTTTGACGATCAGGTCATTAGACTCTGGATGGCGGACATCTTTACTCGCACGGATACCAACTAGTTGTTCAGGTTTGAACACTTTAGAGACGGAACGTCGTCCCTCAACAAGGATAGTATCTTTCTTGTAAAAATAATTAAGCAGGTCTTCCGTCGACATGCCCAAGGCTCGTAACAGCACTGTGGCATGGAACTTACGACGCCGATCAATACGCACATACAGAATGTCGCGCGGATCGAACTCGAAGTCGATCCATGACCCTCGATAAGGAATGATGCGAGCCGAGAAGAGTAACTTTCCACTCGCGTGCGTTTTCCCCTTATCGTGGTCAAAGAACACTCCGGGGGAACGATGCAACTGGCTCACAATCACGCGTTCAGTCCCGTTGACCATGAACGTCCCGTGGTTGGTCATGAGCGGCAATTCGCCAAAATACACTTCTTGTTCTTTGACGTTTTTAATAGTACGAGCGCCAGTTCGTTGATCGACATCCCACAACACCAATTGAATAGTCACCTTCAAAGGGACCGCGTAGGTCATCCCTCGTTGGTGACATTCTTCAACCGTGTATTTCGGCTCTCCGAGTGCATAACTCACAAACTCGAGTGATGCAGTTTCGTTGAAATCTTTGATCGGAAAAACCGAGCGAAAGACTCCCTGCAATCCCGAATCGTTCCGCTGCTCTGGAGCTACATTGACTTGCAGGAACTCATCGTATGAGTGTCGTTGAATCTCCAGTAAATGCGGAATGTCAATAATCTTACCGATCCGGCCAAAAGGTCTCCGAAAGCGGAAGTTATTTGCCAGGTGGAGGGCCATTCGTTTCTCCTTACGGTCAAGGTGCAACTACTTCAATTCAACTGTCCCGCCAGCTTCTTCCAGTTTCTTTTTCATTTCTGCAGCTTCTGCCTTGGCAACAGCTTCCTTCACCGTCTTAGGAGCGCCATCGACAAGATCCTTGGCCTCTTTCAAGCCTAGGCCAGTAAGCTCACGCACCACTTTAATGACCTGAATCTTCTTATCACCAGAGCCAGTGAGTACGACATCAAAGTCTTCCTTCTCAACGGCAGCCGCTGGTGCAGCACCGGCAGCAGCAGGAGCACCCGCTCCGGCAACAACAACTGGGGCAGCAGCAGTCACTCCCCATTTCTCTTCAAGTTTCTTCACTAAGTCAGCAATTTCGAGGATGGTGAGCCCAGAAAGGGTCCCAACAATCTCGTCCATCTTCTCCGGCGTAAGGGCCATACGTTCCTCCTTAAAACAGTTCCAATACAAATAGTGAGGTTTATTCTAATTGTGCTTTTCGCGCATCCAGAACACGAGCAAGTTGCCCACCAGGGGCAGCGAGTGTGCCCACAAGCTGAGAGGCTGGGCGAGATAAAAGGCCCAGAAGCTGCGCACGCAGAGCTTCACGGCTGGGCAACTGCGATAAGGCTTCGACTCCAGAAGCTAGGAAAAATTGCCCATCGGTGACTCCACCTTTGACGACAAACTTCTGATTTTCTTTTGCGTAGCGAGTGACAATCTTGGCGAGGCCAATTGCGTCCCCGTAGCCGATTGCGATCCCATTCTGACCGGTCAATATTTCTTTCAGAGAAAGGTACGGAGAACCTTCAATCGCTAACTCGATCAAGGTATTCTTGGCGACACGATATTCGCCAGCGACTTCGCGCAATTCCTTGCGTAACGCACTGATTTCGGCAACCGTCAGCCCTTTATACTCAGCAACGATCGCTGTTGTCGCCTTTCCTAAAAGCGCTTTGAGATCATTGATCTCTGTCTCTTTTTCTCGTTTATCCATAGTTATGAATCCTGCCAGTATCCAGCTTACGCTGCAGCGTGTTGAGTCACAGAGACTGGATCAACCCGTACCCCAGGTCCCATTGTCGAACTCACAGCAACGCGCAACAGGTAGGTTCCCTTTGAAGAAGATGGCTTCGCACGTACCACACTCGTCAACAGCGACATCGCATTGTCGACAAGCTGCTCCTCAGAGAAAGAAGATTTCCCAACTGGCACGTGAACATTGCCAGCTTTGTCAACGCGGTATTCAACCTTACCGCCTTTAAGTTCTTGAACGGCTTTGCCCACATCCATCGTTACTGTACCAACCTTCGGATTAGGCATTAAACCACGTGGACCAAGAACTTTTCCCAATCGCCCGACAACACCCATCATATCTGGAGTAGCAATCGCTTTATCAAACTCAAGCCAGCCTTCATCAGATATACGTTTGGCCAGTTCTTCAGCTCCAACCACATCGGCCCCAGCAGCCTCAGCCTCACGGGCTTTCTCGCCTTTTGCAAAAACAGCCACTCGTACAGTTTTTCCTGTGCCGTGGGGAAGGATAACTGTGCCTCTCACGTTTTGGTCGGCTTTACGAGGATCGACACCTAAGCGAAGGGCAAGTTCGACGGTTTCATCAAACTTCGCTCTCTTGACCTGGTGAACAAGAGAGATAGCATCCTTTAGTGAGTACAGTTTCTCTCGATCGACTTTTTCCGCTGCAGCTCGGTAGCTTTTGCCTTTGTTCGCCATGTTAGTCCACCACTTCAATGCCCATGCTGCGGGCAGTTCCTTCCACAGTTTTGATTGCACCGTCAATATCTATAGCGTTTAAATCTGGCAGTTTAATTGTCGCAATTTCTCGGACCTGCGCTCTAGTAATTGATCCGGCACTTTTCTTTGCTGGCTCTCCTGATCCCTTCTCTATACCGAGCGCTTTTTTAATGAGGACAGAAGCAGGCGGAGTTTTCGTTATAAAAGAGAAGGAACGATCAGCGTACACCGTGATGACCACGGGAATGATAAGCCCTTGTTGCGCCTGTGTCCGCGCGTTAAAAGCTTTAACGAATTCCATGATGTTCACACCACGTTGCCCAAGTGCCGGGCCTACTGGTGGACTCGGGTTTGCTTGACCCGCTGGAATCTGCAGCTTGACTTCTCCGACAACTTTTTTTGCCATATACGCGTTACCTAGTTATGCTTTTTCTACTTGCACTAGATCGAGTTCAACTGGTGTCGCGCGCCCAAAGATGCTGATAAGCACTCGCAGCTTCCCTTTTTCCGGCTTCACTTCTTCAACGACACCAGTAAAGTCTTGGAAAGGTCCGTCAGTAACCTTCACATTTTCCCCAGTTTCAAAGAGAACCTTGGGTTTCGGACGTAGAGTCCCTTCCTGTACCTGATGATTGATCTCCAACACTTCGGCTTCTGAGACAGGCGGGATTGTACTCGGATCGTTCGACCCACCAACGAACCCCGTTACCTTGGGCGTAGACTTTACAACGTGCCAGGTCTCGTCGTTCATCTCCATATTGACGAGGATATAACCGGGGAAAAACTTTCGCGCTGAGGTTCGCTTCCTTCCTTTTACGAGTTCAACAACTTGTTCTTCAGGAACGAGAATATCAGCAAAATACTCCTGCTTCCCAAGCGCTCGTATACGCTCTTCTAGTGCAGCTTTTGCTTTACGTTCATATCCGGAATATGTGTGGACGACATACCAGAGCTTGGCCATGGTGATCTCGCGATTTACTTCAGCTTTTCAGAGCCCACTGAAACAATCCAGACAATATCCAATCAACGAAGAATAGATAGAGTGCGATAATAGTCACAAGAGCAATCACCACAATAGTGGCAACTCGTACCTCCTTCCGAGAGGGCCATTGAACACGTTGGAACTCGGCCCAAGCTTCTTGAAGAAAGGATTGAACAGTAAGCGCCCATTCTTTCATTATGAGTGGTACCACCAATGCCAGTTGTTACAAAAATAAGAGAGTTTCATCAGCGGGTCAGGCAGGATTCGAACCTGCAACCCTCGGATTTGGAGTCCGATGCTCTAGCCGTTGGAGCTACTGACCCCTCAGTCTTATACTTTCCCCTCTTTATGAGAAGTATGCGTTCGGCAGAAAGGGCAGAATTTACGAAGAGATACTTTTTCAGTTGTTGTTTTCTTATTTTTTGTTGTGGTGTAGTTTTTCTGCTTACACTGCTCACAAGAAAGCGCAATAAGGTCTCGCATCACGGCCTCCCGTCGAATTAATACTATGGGTCACTGGAGGATTTTAGTGACGACTCCAGCGCCTACCGTGCGCCCCCCCTCGCGAACCGCAAACCGTAACCCCTCATCCATCGCAATCGGGGTTAGCAGTTCAACTACCATCCGCGTATT
>VGTJ01000015.1 GCA_016874775.1 Deltaproteobacteria bacterium | reverse complement strand
GCGAGAGGCCGGGGGAAAGAAGCTCTTCAATTGTGTCCATTCGGTCATGGTCAGGTCCGTTGGATAAACTCGCGGCAGTGTATTCATCCCTCAAGCTTACCAATCCCTTTTTCAAAACACTCTCTAAGAGTTCTCCTGGTAGCGCGAGGTGCTGGAGAAGTGCCGCCGTAGCGGAGATACGCGCCCGTCCAGCCTGAGATCGTGCGACGATGATCTGCCCATTCATTTCTAACTGGCAGTTAATGCCTTCAGTAGCAATCAGTACGTTGACATCCTCAATTGCTTGCAAAGTCGCTCGATACAACGCTTGTGCTGGTGCAAGACCGAATCGGCGAACTACGGCCGCCAGGTTCTGCCCTACACCTGGGCTGAGCATGCCAGTGGTGCGTCCAGATGCTCCAGCTCCTAGCCGCTCAGCTTCAAGAACAACGACTCGTACCCCAGGTTGTCGTCGCAGCACGTGATATGCTGCTGAGAGCCCTGCAAAACCTCCACCAATTACAGCGACGTCAACTCGCTGTCTGCCGCCGGGAAAACGAGGATATGGTGATGGTTGCGCCTCAAACCAGATAGGGAGCGAAGGAGTCATGCGTGCACCTGCCTTGCTGCAAGTGCGGCCACCACCGCCGGTGAGCGGCGTACATGCCAGATCATGCCGTCGACCACATAGTGGTGAAAAGCGAAACCCCACCCCAAGCCAAGAAGAATGTTGCGAGTTAAGTCCGACTGTGCGACCGCAACGCCGCCAAAGCGTGGGCCATACCAGGCGACGCCAAAGAGGACTCCCACGAAAAGATACGTTGCGAGGTTTCCCATCGGGATACGTCCGAGGCCATGCTCGTACTGCCAGACGATACGATGATACTGCAGGTTGTGAAAAATCGTCAGTGTCGCAGTCAGAGTAAGGAGATTCTCTAATATAGAGAAGACTAGGAGATGAAATGCGATAACGATGGTAAGAAACAGATGTTTGGGTCCGAGTTGCAGGCGTTCCCAGCGTTCGGTCACGATCAATCCTAAGAGTACGGTCAGGGTCAACACAACGGCGACATCGAGTCCGAAGCGAGCAGAAGCATGCAACGCAGAAGGGACAGTTGGTAGCAAGCCGCTCTGACTGTAGGCATTACTCAGAGAGAAACGCAGATAGGGATACAAACACCCTGCCCACAAGACGAAGGCATCGAGACGCGCACCGGCTCGACTGGTTTCTCCGGCGCTCCGACGATACAGCATGAGAAAGCCATAGTGCTGCCGCACCAGATGCCAATATGCCCAGAGGTAAGCAACCACAAGAAATGCCCGAAACAACAATCCAGCTTGAGCAAGCTGTGAGGGGGAGGGAGCGCAGAGCCAATAATCAAGCAAAGCAAGGAGCGGACCGACAAACACAACTCCCCATGACCATACGCCTGGTAGTGCACTCCGTGAGGGTTGGTCCGGGGCTAGATAACTGCGTGTGTATGTCGCCCACACGTGGGTGCCATCGAAGACAATGCCCCACAACAATAAGAGTAACACTGCTGGGTGTGTGGCATTGTAGGTCGCATTCGTCAATGCGGGAGTCTGGCTGAAACAGACTAACAGCGCGAGTCCAACCAACGCCGATCCTTGAAACCACAACAGATCATCGCGACGAGAGATGACCCACTGACCCTCGGGGGACCTAGATTCCCGCTTTCGCGGGACTGACGAGAACCGGAGAAAAACGTCACGCCCACGCCGGCGAGCATCCTGTGATGAGGTTTGGGGATGGTTTGTTGTCATAAGGCCCATCCTTTCTCCATCGCGACACGGGTCCAGATAGTGTGATGCAGGTAACGCCCCAGCGGTGAGCCACCAAAGGCAAACACATAGCGATGAAGAGCATCACTGACTGGACCGCCCAACGCGTAGATACGGCTCAGCCAGTGCGACCAGCGTATTAATCCTACATTCACCGGGCGTCGTTCAGCCTCGTAGGCTGTGAGTGCCGCATCGATCGCGGTTGAGCGGCCTTCGGTTACTAGCGCTGGTCCGACGTGGCGAGCAAGAGCTGCCGCATCGCCAATTGCCATTGTCATCCCTTGTCCGGCTGTTGGATTCGTCAAGTGCACTGCATCGCCGAGGAGTACTGCACCGCGTGCGGTATACCGTGGTGCATGTGCACGGGCCAGTTGATACAGATGTGCACTTTTGGGAAACGCCTGCACTCCTGCTAACAAGCTCGATCGCTGGGCAATGGCCGCGATGCGTTGCTCCAGGGACCACGAACGAAATTGCGCTTCATCTTCGCGACGGATCAATGCCGCCAGAGCTACGCCACCCACACCAGGGACAATGAGAATGCCGCCGGCTGGATGCAGTTCGACCCGCAACGCATCTTCGTAGTGAGATGGACGTCCGACATCAACGACAAAGAAGCTATGGTTATAAGGGACGCGCACTAGCGGAATGCCAAGTGCGTTCCGCACCGCTGACGAAGAGCCGTCTGCCCCAACCACCAACCTGGCGTAAACCTGTTGAGTGTGTCCAGCTTCATCAACGAATGTGAGGCCAGTGATACGCCCTTGGTCTTCGTTGAGCTGTGTAACGTGACAGCGATAGCGGATGAAGACGTGCCCAGTGGCCAGTGCAGTATCTGCCAGGGTACGTTCGATTTCTGGATGGGGAAGGACCAGATAGGGATATTGACTCTCGGGTTGCGTGAGTGGTGCATCGAGCAACAGACCGGCGTGACGATGGAACACTTGCATACGTGTCAGTCGTTGTGCACCAGCGGTATAGCAGCGTTCCAACGCACCCCATGCTGAGAGATGGGCAGTAACGGTTGGTAACAGGCTGTCTCCGCGGTTGATATTCCCAGGACCTGGATGACGTTCGAGTACCAGGACACGCACGGAATAGGCGTGCGCAAGAGCTAAAGCAAACGCTGCGCCACCGACACCAGCACCGACCACAATCACATCGAATGTGCCGTCCTTATTACTCACCTACACTACACTCCTTGGTACCAAAACCTGCACGGCTCGCGGTTCACACCGTAATTCAATCGGCGTTGTTGTCTGTGGCAGTTCTCCATCGAGGGACACTGGTAGTGCACTGTTAAGGCTCTCTAGTCGGACCCATGGGCTTGAAGCGAGAGTAACCTCAGGCATCATTCCGTGCGTTCCCTTGAGGATGCGCGGAAACTGGTGAAGAAGGCGCAGTTTGGGAGTGTTTCGGACGATACAAAGATTCAATTGCCCGTCATCAACCTGAGCCTCTGGGCTGACCTTGAATCCGCCACCGTAACTGCGCGTATTAGTGACCGCAGCAAACATGACCGGCCCTGCAAATTGTCCACCGTCCCAGGCGATCCGCACAGGTTGTGGCTGGTACGTGAGGAGTGCACGCACGGCGGCATAAACGTTCAGCACTTTTGAGCGAGGAAGCCACGAGTGATGAATGAGCTGCAATGCACATTCATCAAGACCGACTGAGGCAACGCAGCAATAACGGTCCCCAGCTGGCGTAGCACGCGCGACATCAACCCAGCGTGGGGTGCCGTTGAGAAGCGTGCGGAATGCTTCAGAGACTGAGCGTGGTACGCCGATATCTTTGGCAAAATCGTTTCCTGAACCAATTGGCAAGATGGCGAGCGGGACGCGATTCGGTCCGGTGAGAGCACTGAGCGCCAACATGACAGTTCCGTCTCCACCGGCGAGGCCGATGGCGTCAAGTGTGTCACTTTGCGCTGCGTGCACTAAGTGTTGCAGATGTGCGGCGCAGCGGCTTTCGATCCACTCAACTCGGACTCCCGGAGTGCAAAAAGAATCCAGCTCTTGACGGTTTAGGGTGCGCTGGCCGCGACCGGAGCGAGCGCTCGGATTCACAATCAGTCGGATACGTTTTGTTTTGATCATAACGGCTGCCTACACTGAGCGCGTCAGAATGAGGAGGTCAATGATGGCGCGAAGAGAAAGTGGACGGCAAGCAAGAAATTCCCGTTCAACGAAGTCTGGCCCCCATTTCAGTTTGTATTGGACTTGGCGCTGCGCTGGATAGACCGCACTTCCATAGGTGCCGAGCAGGTGGACAAGCGTAGTGACAAGACGACTTCCGTGTGGCTCTTTCACTCCATCGGTGATGAACGGAGTAAACCCGAAGTGTAGATATCGTACGCCCTCGGCGACAAATCGCTCAATCGCATGAGCGTTGCACAGCTCCATCGTGCCAGTGGGAGCATCGGGAAGGCGGCGCGTAAGGTCGTGCAGGTATCCTGGGTGCTCACCCCAGACCGGAACATAGGTGATGAAACCCTGGAAGTGGTAGTGCGCGTCGGTGACGACAAAGATGCGCCGTTCGGTTTCTTGTGGGGTGCCAAGTTCACCGATCATGAAATCCAGTTCCTTTTTTCCTTTGGCGCGAAGCCATGCGTTGCTAATTTGATGCAACTGGGCAAAGGTCGTTGCATTAGCAGGGAACGACCGACCAACCTCTAAGACTTGTAAGTCCGCCGTTTGTGCTTGTTTGATCTTGTGACGAAGCTTGACACGCTTTGTTCCCGCTAACGAGAAGTGACGTAGATCAAGCCCGTAGGTTGTACCAAATTGATTCACCGTGAAACCGCGTGAATGAAAGAGCTCAAGCTGCGATTGACCTACTTGTACAACCACAACGCCACAGCCTTGTCTGTCAGCTTCGGCAAGAAAGCCATCGAGCAGTATCGCACGGCTGCTAAGCGGGGCATGGACACCACCTAGGGCAATAAAATGTTTGCCCTGGACTCGATAGGCGATAAAACCAGGAGTGCTATCGAGCATGAAGCGCTGATTCTGGGACGAGAGGGCGAGATAACCAGAAGGGTGATCGATAGCCTCTTCTCGCGCTAGAGGGCGCAGTGGTACGAACTTGAGTTGTTGCACTGCACTCATTTGGCATCCTTATGGACCAGCGCGGCTGGATTGGTGATCGTCTGCGTAATAGTGAATGGCTCGAATGGGAGTGACGTTGGTTTATAGGTGTTACCAAAGAGCCCACGGTCTCCAGACAAATGGATAGGAATCGCCAGCATCGCCCATTCTGGCGCACCAGCGAGCAGTGTCCACATGCCACAGACGATACCAGCAGTGAGGTAGCTATGCGTCACGTTGTACAGATGGTGATAGAGCGGGGCGATGACGCCTCCGTTAGCTCGACGATAAGCAATGGCACCGGGAATGTAGCCTACGAGATCGATCAGTACGAACGCAACGACAAATCGATCCCAAGCCACGTCTGCTCGATGTTGGAGGGTCAGGATGGAGAGAATAATGCTGAGCACAAGATGCTCAGCGCGGACCCACAACCAAGTTTCGTCAGTATGAAAACGATGTGAGTTGTCCATATTATGCCAATCCTGCACGCCCGAGTAGGCGCGTATGCTCTGTGTCAATATGTGAGTGAATGATGGAAACCTGTTCTTGATACGGAGTGTCGACGATCAATTGTCCAGGAGCGATCTCGATATCGGCAAAGTGTTCACCGTGACGGCGTGCCACGGCATCGAACAAGCCAACAAATTTCCGTATGTAGTAGCGGAATATTTCATTCATCACCATCCGTGCTTCCCGACACAAAGTGATGACGCGATTTCGATGTTCAGGCACATCGTGTAACAGTCTCTGCACTATAGCGGTGCCGAAGGCGACGTGGCGGGTTTCGTCGATGAAAGCGCTACGAATGAGCTGGGCGAGAAAAGGATCAAGCGGTTGCCAGTAGCGCTCTTCATACGAATAGAGTGGATAGGCCATGCCTTCGAGAATGAGATTCATTAAGGTCAGGGCTTCGACAAAGAGGCCACTGTCAGCCACTTCGTAACAACGGTCAATGAACTGCCTGAGTGGTGGAATGAGGATCGCGTCTGTCGCAGTGGCACCGTCCAAACCTAAAGCTTGGCTGGTCAATTCGAGGCGACGACGAAAAAGCTCGTGGTGTCGAGCTTCATCTAGGGTTTGCTGGGCGGAAAAGCTCATTGCCTCCACTGTTGGGGCCAGGCGAGTCAGTGCCCCTGACACACGCAACGCGGCTTCTTCAAACACGACGAACAAGGCGAGGTCGAGACGATGAACCTCAGCCAACGGTCGGGAGCTAAGAATCACCTCAGGGACCGCTTCACCGCACGCGAGAAAACTCGCTTGTTCCCGAGGCCACTGTCGGGTCGCGACGGCGTCGACCCAACGACTGATCGAATAATCAATCGTCATTGAGAACTCCTATCGTCATTGAGAACTCGTGGTGATGAACTCGACGTTCGTAGGGCGTCAACCATAGCTGACATGCTGACACCTTGCGGCTGAGGAACAAGCGGCTGACGCCGAGCGATTTTGTAAACCGTCCGGTAGGCGGCGATTGCCGCGGCCATGAATACGAAGGCTAAGAGCATGAGCGTCTGCAGTAACGTTGATCTAGCATCAACGAGCACACCAACGCCAAGAATGACAAAACCACTCGCAAGAGCTCGATAGAAGAACTGTCTTGTCGTTGAGCGTTGGGGGATGGCAAAAGGTGGGCGATCATAGACCCACACGGCACTCGCATAGACGAGCGCAGCAGAGACCGCTGCTGCAAGTATCGCTGGCCGCAAGGCCTGCCCGAAAAGGACCAGGGCGGTGGCAAACAGTACGATAACTAACAAGACCGTAAGCGCATGAACCGGGACCAGAGTCCGTGGTTCAATCTGGGCAAAGTGGCGGGGAAGCACTCCTTGAGAGGCCAGTGCGCAGGTGAAGCGTGAGAGCGCCAGGAGTGCCCCGTTCAGAGAAGTAAACGAGGCGAGAAAAGATAAAAGAATAATCGTCAGCGTCGCCACCGATCCGCCAACCTGTTGGGCAATAGCCAATTGGGGCAGGAACCACCGGTCGATTGTGAGTGTAGATGGCGCGAGGCAGGCGAACCCAAGCGCCAGCAACACATAGACCCCAGTGAGAACAGCAACGCTCCATCGTAATGCACAGCCGACTGCTTGCGCGGAGTTACCGCTTTCGACTTGTCCGGTGATCAACTCAAATCCCATGAAAAGGAACAACGCCTGCCCGACGGCTGCAATAAAGTGAGCAATTGAAGGAGTTGGTGAGGACAATCGCAATGTGAGTTGTCCGTGCGCGGCAGTATCGAACAGCGCTATGAGTGCAAAAGTTGCCAGTGCTCCGACCAGTGTCCAGGTTGCGATCGCCTGCACGCGATAGCTAATGCGTAACCCCGCCCGGCAGCAGACCCACGTAAGGAGCAAGAAAAGAAAGGCAATCAACCAGGGTGACAGTGGTACGAGAGAGGTGCCAAGAAAACCGACAATCGTGGCCTCGGCACCCGCGAGAAATAGGGTAAGAAGAAAGTATGGAGTCGTGAGGGTTATTGCCACTGGGCGGCTGTACCCACGAGAGAAATAAGCCAAGAGGCCAGCGCCACTCGGGACTACCTCGGCCAACCGTGCAAAGACACGAGCCAAAATGGAACAGCCCAATCCTGCGACAGAGATTGCGGCTACCGACCATACACCACCAAGCAATTGTTCAATTTGAAACAGACCGATGGTACACACAGAGGCAATGGCAGTGCCACAACTGGTCGCAACCATCGTACTGGTCGTCGGTCTGATCCGAGTGGGTGTTAAAGTGGACATAAGGTTGTAGCAATGTAGTCAAGCCGTAGAAAATCAGCTTCAGCGCCACGCACGGTCAGTTCACCAAACATGTACGGCTCATTTGGGCTCCGACGTAGTTCTAGAATGTCACACAACGTATTCTGCTCGGCGGTAATCGCCATGTCCGCAACAAGGTTCTCTTCGCACAGTTGGATGACGTGGCCATCCTTCACCTGCACCACGACTGTTGCGCCGCTATCGACGGCGACAAGACCAATCGCGAGTGTCCAGCCGCGCTGCTGGGCAACTAACCGCTGGTTTGCATGGTACACGTCAATAAAGTGGGTCGCAGCCGAAAGGAGATGATTCATAGGATCTCACTATAGAGTTGTACTTCTTCGCTTTGATGGAGAACGGGATTCCGAGTGATAGACAACGGCGCTAAGGAAAATCCATGTCGCTCGGCCAAGGCCATCAGGTAGTCAACTTCACTGAGTGAGACATCATTGCCGATGCTATGATTGCGAGTGTCTCTTTCTAAGGCGAGAAGAATCGTTTCCGACAAGCAGGCAAGTTGAACACCATCCGGAAGACCTTGCAGATTCCCGACACCAAACCGACAGTGAGGATCAGGAAGGGCGACTAACCCTCCATCAATAACAGCGATATCAGTCCGTGCACGTAGCCGTGGGGAGGTATCATACGGGCGTGCGACATCACAAATGATTGTTCCTGGTGTAATTGGAGCGTCGTCAAGGATGGGATGAAGCGAGCCACTGGCAGAGATGACAATATCGCAATTGGTGAGGCGTTTGAGGTTGGTCGTGACCTCAATCGTGCCCGGTCCCCAGGCCAGTTCTTCGCGTAAGCGGTGCAGATGAGTGCTGCCAGTCGTGGGATTCCCAACCAAGACCATGCGCCACGGACGTTCACGTGCGAGGAGCCGGGTAAGTAAGGTGCCCACAGAACCGCGGGCGCCGACCACTGCTACCTGTGTATCATCCAAGGAGAGTGCGTACTGGGCTGCGAGTCGCTGCGTTGCTGCGAACGCCATACCGGCGGTGAGGGCATTCCCTGTAGTAATTGCCGGGCCATGACCGATGACCGACAAACCGCGTTGACTATACGGTGTAGTGTACCCGCCAAGCCCCACAATTGTGGCTCCCAGGCTTGCGGCGAGATCGACCGCCTGACGAATGGCGTTACTGACGTGGCGCCGACCGTAGCGGGCCATATCTTCAGGGAGCAGAGGAAGAGCGATGATCACCCCTTCAGCAACTGCTCCCGTGTGTGAGTGAATGGTTGGTGCACGTAAGATGACCCCAGGCGGAAAATTCGCAGTGTATGCGCAGAAGCGGCGGACTTGGGTGAGATCGAATTGTTGCAAAGCCGGGTCAGTAGCGAGTACATCATCAAGCGACGTATAGTGAACAAGGAAGGCGTAGTTGATACCGGTGATCTGTGACCGTCGCGGTGGTAGAGCTACTGGCGCTGATACTACGGGGACCTGAGTCTCGGACGTGGGCATACAGGCATCGAGTGCGCCAAGGGCCCGGACGATCGTTCCAGTCGCATCGTGGTCGAGTTGCGCACATACAGTTTCGAGCCCGTCGAGAGCATACGCGAGTTCTGCGTTGCTAATGACAAGTGGCGGGGCAATGCGCAGCACACTCGTTTCGCCAAGCGTCGGTAATACCAACACCGACGTGTTTTCGGCAATCGTGGCGGCCACAGCATACGCATACAGGCCGTGATGTTCGATAAACGAAAGAAATGCGCCATGCGTGTTCCCTGGAGGACGAAGCTCCAGCGCGCACAACAGTCCCTGTCCACGTACAGCCGCGATCACACGCGGGTAACGAGCGGCAAGGTGGACCAACCGTGACAAAAGTCGATCGCCTTTACGGGCAACCTCCCGGCACAGGGGTCCAGTAGCAACTTTTTCAAGAATCGCCAGACCGACGCGACTGGCTACGTTGTTGTTGGCAAAGGTTGAAGAATGACGCAACGCAAACCGTTCATCCCACCATGCGGCAGTGGAGAGACAGGCACCAAGCGGAAACAGACCGCCACCGAGTGCTTTGGCTACAAGCAACACATCCGGCGTGATTCCTGAGTGTTCGTAAGCAAACAGCTTTCCTGTACGTCCCAGACCAGTTTGAATCTCATCAAGGACAAGCGCGACTTCATAGTGTGTACATAGTTCCCGTACCTGCGCGAGATAACCTGGCGGAGGGAAATAAACGCCACGTTCCCCTTGGATCGGTTCGAGAAACACTGCGGCGATGTGTTGCCCGTCCTGTTCCAGTCGTAGTGCCAGGACCTCAGCGTCACCAAACGGAATATGTTCAACCCCAGATGGCAACGGACCGAAGCCGTCAGCATATTGCGGTTGCCCGGTCACCGCGAGTGCACCGAGGGTTTTACCGTGGAAGGAGCCCTGCGCGGAGAGAATGAGCGGACGACCGCTACGGGAACGGACAAGTTTAATGGCTGCTTCTACGGCTTCTGCACCCGACGTTGTAAACACGCAGTGAGAAAGATTTCCTGGAGCCAGTTTGACTAATTCTGTTGCCAAAGCTTATGCATATAGCGCACGGTATGGCTGGACCATTGCAGGTTCAGCATTATCGAGTGCTGCACGGACTGCCGCAGTAACACACGGTGCATTATGGCCAAGCGCGACCGCACCATACTGCGCATAGCAATCAAGGAAGCGACGCCCTTGCGCATCGAAGAGCCATACCCCTTCACCGCGAACCCAGCGGCGATCGAAGCGGCACAAGGCAAGCAATCGCTGCAATGTTGGATTGAGCGCGTGATCCATAGCCTCTCCAGAAATGCTTTCCTCTGGCTGGATTACGCCGCCGACGAACTATGTCGACGAGGATCACGCTGGCTATGAGCCGTAGGCGTACTGCTAAGGCTCATAGAAATCAGCAGCTTGCGAGAAACTGCGAGCACGAGAGTATGCCCAGGAATCCCCATTACTGCCCCTCCTCTTCCGCTTGATAGGTACACTAACTGTACCTCCACCATTTGGGCAGGCTTTATTTATCACATATGGTCAGGAGAGACAACTCTTAGTGAGATATTTGGTAGGGAACGCGGCGAGAAATGGAAAATGTAAAACAAGAAATAGAACGTAAGAGATAGAAGACAGGAATCATAAAGATTTGCTTAAAGAGAAATGTTCCCCCATTCTGCCTTCTATCTCCTCTATGCTTACTTCGTTGTATTCTTCAGTCCGCCAGTTTTGCTGCTAATCCGCCTTTGTCAGACAATGCTTTGAGTTCGGTGAAGCCACCGATTGACTCATCGCCAATGAAAATCTGCGGTACCGTTCGCTGTCCAGAGCGTTTCATAATGTCTTGGCGTAACGCTGGATCGTTGGTGACATCAATTTCTTCAAATGGAATATTCTTACTTTTCAGCAAAGCCTTTGCTGATACACAGAACCCTCAATAGGTGGTCGTGTACATAGTGACAGTCTTCATTCTCTCGGTATCCTCCTCGGATCGTTCGGTCGCTCTTTTTGTACGTGATGCTGAACGTTGACTCAAGAGGTAATGGTAACGTCTAGACAGGGGGGAGTCCATTGTCAAAAGGTCCTTGCGGTGCCACAAGAAACCATAGAAGATTCGTCCACTTCGGCACTCACCGAGGGACACCTCCCTATTCCCTTGTCATGATCGATCAGTCACAGCACCACAGAAGCGTTGTGCTCACCGCAGGTCGCAGGGACAGTCTCTCCAATGCGACGTTCTCATCCCCGCACTCACAACACATGGAGTAGCAGTGACCCAACGCCCACGGCAGCGCACCAGGCAAGAAACGCGTAGCGGAGCCCAGGGGGTGCGTGGCGGAGTGCCATGAACTCTAACCCGATGAAGACGGCCTTGCTGATACCAATTGTGATTGCAATCGAAGCGGCAAGACTGGCGCTCATCTCAGCAAATGGATGACGACTGCCGAGCCAGAATGTGACTACGGTCGCGACGACGAGCCCGAGCCAGACGATCGTCGCGCGGCGAGGAATCATTCCTCCATGCGATTCGACCGGTGTGCTCATGGGACGTGCACCAAGTAGACAAGTGTAAAGATTACGACCCAGAGCAGGTCGACCATGTGCCAATAGACGGCGGTCCCCTCGACATAGCGGCGAGAGGGTTCCCAAGAGCGGCGGGCACGTGCCTTCGTGATCCAGCCGATAAGGAGTCCACTGCCGATGACGACGTGCGCGAGATGAATGCCAGTGAGCACGAAGTAGCAGGTGAAGAAAATGTCGGTTGAAGGCACGTATCCGCTGTGGACCTCGTGCGAGTACTCGAACGCTTTCACCGTGACGAACACGGCCGCACAGACGAGGGCACCGACGAGTTCGCGCACCACGAGCGCGTGTTTCTCGCGCCGGTGAGCATCGAGGGCGAGGACGACCAGCCAAGAACTCAAGAGAAGCACGAGCGTGTTCGCAAAGCCGTACGGCTGGACGAGCGCCTTCGTTCCGGCCGCGTAAAGCTCTGGCGCTTTCCTCCCTTCCCACATGAAGACGAGGAAGAAGAGTGCAAAGAGCGACATGTCTGCGAGAACGAACACCCAGAGTCCGACTTCGCCGGGAATCACGCCCGCCAGCGCCGGGCGTAGTGGCTCTCCGTTGTCTCTTGTTGTGACGGGCCTTCCTGGCTCGTCGGAGATCCAGAGAAAGTCGGGATGCGAGGGAACACGCTCCGGCGCGCGCCCGTGGGTCACGCTGCCGCCCTCTTCGTTGTCGACGAGCCTGCGAGCGGCACGGTAACGAGGTTCGGATCGGCAAGGATCGCGCGCCGCGAGAGGATGCCCATCGTGATGGCCCAGATCGTGTAGGTCGAGAGCGCGAGCCAGAAGACGAAAATTCCATCCCAGGCGAATGGACCCGAGAAGAAGAAGAAGGGAAGCACGTCGGGCAGGAAGGAGAAGCCGACAAGGAGGTTCAGGTAGCCGCACCAGCGAGGGAAGATCCCGTTGCGATCGTTGAGCACGGCCACTCCTATCGCGACGTTCTGGATGATGAAGGGCATGATCGGTGTAATGAAAAGGAGCCACGCTGCGTCGTTCAACGTAACAGTGAGTTCTGGTGTACGATCAGGACGGAAGCCAGCGAGCGTCATCAGCAGCATAGGGATGAGGAGCATCACGCCAGTTGCAGCGCCGGTCACAAGCTGGAGGAAGGTGAGGATCGGATAGCGGCCCTCCATCCGCATCATCTGTACGGCGATCACGGCCACAAGCGGAAAAATACCACCGAGGCCGAGGCCGGCGATGACGAGGCCAGCACGCACAGCCATAGAGTGATCGCGGTAAAAGGCGACGACCTCCTCCGGCATGTTGTGCGCACCGAGCGGCAGTGGAAGGACACCGGAGAGGAACCAGCCGATGAAAGCGACGACGATCATCGTTGGACCACAAAGCGCACAGAGAAGTTGAATTCGTCTGGTCAGTGCATCTTCTCGCTGCAGCATGATAAACCAAGCCTCCTGCTTTTTGGCTCGCTTCTAACTGTAATAAGCAGTGAAGTCAACTTCCGGGGAGGCGTTTCTATCGCTACATCTGTGCCTGATCGGCACCGGGTTCAAGGGGTGACAGATGATCCATGCTTACCTCTTTACTCTGAACGCTCTGCTCTTCACTTTCCATTCTCTTTGAGCACTTCTTCCGCTGCTCTCACTCCGTGATAGAAAGCCTCTTCAAACAGCGCAACTCCGCTGAGGTCGGTGTTGGCAAAATGAATGCCGCGAAATGGGACTGAAGCTCTGCGGCGCGCCTCACTCCAAACAAAATCTGGATGTGGGTGAATCATCGCGTGTCCCCAACGCATCACGTCCAAGCGTTGGGCAACTTTATGCAGTGAGGGGTGCGGGCGACGTAGATCGGTGAAGACGATATCCGCGCACGTCCTCCAATCCACAGCCAGGAACTTTGCCCGTGCCAGCTGCGGGTCAGTGTCACAGAATGGATAGTAATAGGTCAGCACCGTCGGCCCATGATCTAATCCACGTTGATGCGTAGCTACGACATACCCAAGTGAGGGGCTGTCGTAAAGCACATTGTCCCATGCGAGCGGGAATCCTCGGCTTTCCGGGCGTTGGGTCAGAAGTACATTTGCTACCATACATGAGCCGTACGAAAATTCTCGTAGGTGAGCTGGGGGATCATCGCGGTACGGCCGAATCAGATAACGTGAGAGCATCTGCGGCGTCGTGAGGATTACTCGATCTGCATGAAATCCGATCGGGGCCTGAGTGTGTGTATCAAAGGCTCTGACTTCAAGATGTTCCCTTCCGTTCGTCGCGACTGGATTGATATCTGCCACGGCAAGACCCAGTCGTACCTGGGAACGCAGGGCGCTGGACAAATATGTCACAAGACGTCCGTTTCCTTCCGGCCACGTCATGAGTGGTTGTGCGTCGTCACCCGGACTTTTGACACGAGCCGCGAAATAGAAGATTCCTGCCCACGCACTGGTTTGCTCGACCGTCAGGCCGAAGTCGTCACGGCACCCGTAATCGACCAACCACCGTAAGCGCGGGGATCGCCATCCATGCTGGTTCAACCATTCACTCATAGTGATTTGATCGAGTGCGGTGACTTCGGCGTCATCTGAACAGGTTGCTGCAGGGATGGTGAACGCGCGACGTCCACGGGAATCCCGCCAGGCGACCCAGCGATCGATTTCAGTGGTGAATGCCTCGAACTGGGCAAGATCCTCTGCGCTAGCGCCTGCGTGTAAGTAAAGCCCTTCGTACCAGCGACCTCGATAGAACAAACGTTCCTGGGGATCGCGGTACAAATACTGTTCGGCGACGACGGGGTCTCCATCTTGAGTGCGGCCTTCAAGCAACCCTATCTCATCAAGAAGTGCCACGAGTTGCGTGTTTTCTTTCAGTGGCACCGGCAGGTAGTGCGCTCCCCACGGGTACGGGACGAGGGGAGAGGTTTCGCTGCGTGAAGTCCCACCTGGTTGTGGTTCAAGTTCAAGCACGATGAAATCCGTAACCCCAGCACGCTGGAGTTGCCACGCCGCAGAGAGTCCTGCGACTCCTCCGCCGATAATAACTACGGCGACATTGTGCCAACGCTCAGGTGGGACTGCGAGGTTGAGGCCATCGCGAATACGATGGCCGATCACGTCTGACATCCCAATGATACGTCCTTCCAATGCAAGTGGTGGCGGCTGTGATCGACATGCAGCGAGCGCAGCCGGTAGTCCAACGAAGGCAGCGAGAA
The DNA here is from genome assembly GCA_016874775.1 of Deltaproteobacteria bacterium. Classification (NCBI taxonomy): domain Bacteria; kingdom Pseudomonadati; phylum Myxococcota; class Myxococcia; species Deltaproteobacteria bacterium. The sequence goes on along the minus strand of VGTJ01000015.1, from coordinate 34,363 downwards.
CATCACGACGAGTGAAAGTGAACATAAGAAGCAAAACGTAAATGTGTCAAACGTCAACGAACAGAGGGAACGGTTACGTTTTACGGATTACGCGTTATTCCTCTCATTCATATTTTCGCCACTCCGCATCGTAATAGCGTACGAGCACTTGATTATCCAAGCGATTGATTTCTACTGGGACGGGACCCAGGTCGGCTGACAGGACAAAGAGTGCCGCCATCGTTTGGTTGTCCAGGAAGCGAAGGGCAGGGGGCGCAGTGGTTGGTGGCTCGAACGGAGCCGTTTGGGCGAGCGCAAATCCCCAGACCCCGAATGAAGGGACTGCGACATGGTAGGGACGGACAAAAAACCTCGTAGCTTCCATCGTGCGAATGATACACCAGAATGCCGTACGCGCGACGAGCGGTGAGGTCGATTGAATACCCACTGCGGCGTCAGGGGCGAGTCGTTGTTTCAAGAGTTTGTAGAACCGTGTGGTATAGAGCTTACCAAGCGCAAAAGTACCAGGGTCAGGAAAGTCGACAATGGCGACATCATACAAGCCTTGCGTGTCTTCCAGCCATAGCATCGCATCCTGATTCACAACTCGGACGCGGGGATCAGAAAAAGACTGATGATTAAGCTTGGCAAGAGGTGGGAAATGCTGAGAGAGGGTCGTCATACCTGGATCAAGATCGACCAGCGTTACCGACTCGACCGAGGGATAATGGAGAATCTCACGGAGTGCTAAACCGTCTCCGCCGCCAAGAATCAAGGCTCGGCGCGGGGAACGTACAAGCGCCATCGCTGGATGAACGAGTGCTTCATGATAGCGATACTCATCGAGGGAATTGAACTGTAAGTGACCATTGAGGAACAGTTGAAAACCGGTCTTGTCACCGGTGAGGACGATGCGTTGATACGAAGTGGTACGTGCATAAAGGACTTCATTGGCGAAGAGATCGCTTTCCGCCAATGTTGTCAATGTGTTTGCTTTGATCATCCCGACGGTGAGAATTGTTATTACGAGAACCGCTCGCAGACGCAGTCCGGTCAAGCTGCCCTTGAGAAGTGGTTCCATGTACCAGGTTGCCCACAATCCGACTGCCGCATTGAACAGCCCAAAGAGTAAGGAGGTACGCACCAGACCGAGCCGAGGAACACAAAACAGTGGAAAGAGCAGCGAGGCAACCAACGCGCCGATGTAATCAAAGGTCAAGACGCGGGAGACCAAATCTTTGAAGTCGAGCACGTCTTTCAAAATACGCATGAGCAGCGGAAGTTCTAGCCCGACAAGCACCCCGATGACGAACACCGATCCATATAACACAAGGTGAAAAGAGCTGAGCCGGGCGAAGCTCAAGAATAGTAAAGGTGCGGATAACCCTCCCAAGAGGGCAACCCCGAGTTCGATTTCAATAAAGCGGCGCGCAAGGCCAGTCTCGATAAACTGTGACAACCAGGCACCTACACCCAAAGCAAAGAGATAGATGCCGATGATCAGCGAAAACTGCGTGACACTGTCGCCGAGAACGTAACTGGCCAAGGTGCCAGCGAGCAGTTCATACACTAACCCGCAGGTGGCAATGATGAAGACGTTGATGAAAAGGATAGTTGGGCGCAGCGTGCGAAGGTGCCTTACCCATGAATCGCTGCTGAAACGATCAATGCCACGCCGATAATGACCGACGCGATGACGATACTGAGAGCCACATTCTGATCTTCTTCAATCTCTTTGCGGACTGAAAATGGCGAGATCCTCACGATCAGCCAAAACGCGACAGCAAAGACGATCACGCCGATAAGTGCAAAAATCAATGAACTCATGACCTGGGTCATGAAATGATCGAACTGCTCTTCCATCATCACTTGCCTCCTCGATAGCCAGAGTGCCAGGTATGGAACGACCGGTACCCTCCTGGCGAGTGTCGTGCGCTTGCTGGGATTAGCTGCTTTTCAGGGTTACCAAATTCTTGGCCGGTAAATCCAACCCAGCCATAATATAGGAGGACCATTCCCCCGGTGACAAGATAAAATTTTCTCAACACCCCACTTCCCTCTCTCTTCCTTAGCCTGCGGAATCATACGGATTATACATGCTGTCACTCCAGCGCTGTACTTCAAAATAATAGTGTCTCAAGGCGACAAAGAGTGGAACCAGGGAAAGTGCAAGGATGGTGAGGATGAGGTGCTTCGGACGTGGAACACCCTGCTTGATGGTTATGGTAAAAGTCACCGGCTGAGACTCGCTTTTGTTCCATTGCGCCTCAAACCCCAGGATATACGTTCCTGCCTCTGGTGCAGTGAGATACACGGTTGACGACCGGCTTCCTTCGGTCCACGCCTCCCCATCTTCGATTCCGCGATAATACTCAAGGGCAAGGGAGAAGCCTTGGGCTTCATCGGTTTGTTGATTGATGAGATCTCCGGCGAGATCAAGCCAGGAGTTCTCTAATGATGTGGTTACGGTAATCTCCACGTTTTGTCGCGGCTGGAGAGTGAACGGCTCACTGAATCGAATCGCCGTAGTTTCACTCACCTTGAGAGGATCAAGCTCATAGGTCTGTCGCACGACGAGCCGCTGGGCCCCAAGAAAAAGCAAGAGAAAACCCAAGATCAAGGCCATGAGGGCGAACTGCAACCAATGTTCATAGACTTTCCAATGCGGATACGGTTGGTTCGGTGCGATCTTCCACGGGCGCGGCAAGTCGCGAAGGTTGAAGGCTTTCTCTATCACTTGTGGTGAGAGATATTCTCCCAGCGACCAATTGATCTCCCCGGCGCTAGATTGAGTGGACACGGAGATCTCGCGAGACAACGTAAAAGGGGGAGCCACATAGTCTGCCGTCATGACGGTTTCACCAACCTCAACCCGCCAATAAAACTCGCCGAGTACGTGCTCAACCCGCGCTGGTGCGCCTTGAAAGAGTTTGAACTTTTTCTTTTCATAGCGAGCCTTTTGGGCTTCGTTCGTTACCTTGCCGGGGGGAAGCGGCCTGACAAAATTCCAATGATCGTCACTGCGCACCAGCCAGCGAAACCCGAGTCGCGGAGCATAGAGCAAGTATTCTTCCCAGAAATAGCGAACTCCATCGAACTCGACACTTCGTTGCAAGAAGCCAATCACCGTCAGCGGAGGGTGATGGTCGAAATGACCGACTGCACCCAACGGAATGACTGGGGTGACGGTATGACTGAGGGCGCGCAGGAATTTGAGGTTGCCGTGGTTGATATCGAGCAATGAACTACAGCTTGGGCAGGTGACTCGTTCAGTCTGATCAGGAACACGTAAAGAGAGTGCGCTGCCACAGTTCGGACACGAGAGCTGCTGAGCCGCGACAGGAGTCGCTGCACGTGAGGTTTCAGTCCGGGGAAACCCCAATTCACCAAAGTCTACCTCACGGCCGACGAATGCCAATGGCAAGTGTTCACTATAGTCGAGCGTCGCAAACTCACCGTGAGGGCCAGAAAGGTCGGCATACTGATGCTCAACGCCAGGAATGAACCGGTAGGGGATTTCTCCTTCGGCACTGACCGTGTGAGCAATGCCTTTCTCTGTAACAGTCAATGGTGTGGGTGGAGACAGGGCAAAGACGAGTGCTCCAAGTGCGAGGTTGGAAAATGATTCAATTGCGTCAGGATCTGCGAGGTGCTTCTGAAAAGTCAGATAGAATCGTCCCTGCGCTTCTGCCAACCAGCCCCAACGATCGTTAGGAAACGAAGCGTACCATTCGTTCCACAGTCCACCAGCTTCGTGGCTGAATTGGACTCGGCCAGTCAATTCAAAGGCTTCACCTTGATAGCGACCTCGTAACCCGATCGCCAGAGGAGAATCGGTGGCGACGAGATACGCAACTTTCCCTAGGTCTTCAGGATTGCGGTCTCCACGTGCCACTACCGAACGGCAGAATTCGCAGACGAGAACAACCGACGACCCAAGTTTGAATGTTATTGATGACCCGCACCCTGGACAGGAGGCCTGAACCATACTCCCTCACAACCGCTTCCTGCCTTACTCTATATGAAATGAACACAGGGCTGCAAATCAGGAGCCTTCCCGTAAGCCGGAATAAGTGAAGCGTCTCCGACAACGATCTAATCTGTAACGCCCCGCATGAAGGTTCGGGCCGTAACCTGACGCGCAGCAAATGTCGCAGTAAGCTCTTCAACCCACCGCCACTCCGGTCGCGGACGACAGCAATAGAGATTGAACGTCACGATGCCAGTTTCAGGGTAGGTATGGCAGGTGAGGTGCGACTCAGTGAGCAGATAGATACCTGTTATGCCACCAGGTGAAGGGAATTGGTGCCAAACACTTTCGCCAATGACATGGAGATCAAGCTCAGTGATGATGCGTTCACAAACCTGTTGAAGCGTGTTCAAGTCGCACAATCGCTCAGGAGCACATCCTATTGCGTCTACTAGCCATTCTTGTCCAACGGTCATTGCCCTGCTGTTCTACGGCAGATTGGTTTCGCCCATCAAAAAGCGATCACACTCGCGGGCTGCACCCCGTCCTTCATTAATTGCCCAGACAATCAGGCTCTGACCGCGGCGACAATCGCCTGCGGCAAACACCCCTTCGACACTGGTAGCGAATTTGCCATGCTCGGCGGCAGCGTTTGAGCGCGCATCGCGTTTGACGTTGAGTTGCTCCAACACGGTATCTTCTGGACCAAGGAAGCCCATGGCGAGAAGCACGAGATCCGCCTTCAAGGCGCGTTCTGATCCTGGAACTCTCTGTGGGCCAAACATCCCTTTGGCATCTTTGCCCCAAGTGACATCAACGATGTGTAATTCTTTTACATTGCCGTTAGCATCACCAACAAATTTCTCTCCGGTAGTGAGGTAAACCCGGGGGTCGTCACCAAAACGGGCTTTCGCTTCTTCCTGTCCGTAATCAAGTTTGTACACCTTGGGCCATTCAGGCCAGGGGTTATCTGCGGCACGATTGTCAGGTGGACGCGCGAGAATTTCTAACTGGGTGAGACTTTGACAGCCGTGACGCATTGAGGTGCCTACACAGTCAGTGCCGGTGTCTCCACCGCCAACGACGATCACATGCTTGTCTTTTGCCGAAATATATTTGCCATCGGCGAGGTCGGAGTCGAGTAAGCTCTTGGTGTTGGCGTGGAGAAACTCCATGGCGAAATGAATGCCTTTGAGGTTGCGACCTTCGATGGGTAGGTCGCGTGGCTTGGTGGCGCCAGTACACAACACAACGGCGTCGAACTGCTGTCGTAATTGCTCGGCTGGCATCGTGCGGCCAATATCTGCGTTGGTGACGAACTTTACTCCTTCCGCAGCCATGAGGTCGAGTCGCCGTTGAACAAGCTGCTTTTCGAGCTTCATGTTAGGAATGCCGTACATGAGCAAGCCGCCAATCCGATCGGCTCGTTCGTACACGGTCACCAAGTGGCCAGCATGATTGAGTTGATCGGCACACGCCAGCCCGGCAGGACCAGACCCTACTACCGCAACTTTCTTACTAGTGCGTTTCTCTGGCGGTTCAGGTTTCACCCACCCTTCAGCGAAGCCTTTATCGATGATCGAACATTCGATGTTTTTAATTGTCACCGGCAGTTCGTTCATGCCGAGGACACACGATCCCTCACACGGAGCGGGGCAAACGCGCCCGGTAAACTCTGGAAAGTTGTTGGTTTTATGGAGCCGTTCGAGCGCTTCTTTCCACAAACCACGATAGACGAGATCGTTCCACTCGGGGATCAAGTTGTTGATTGGACAACCAGACGCCATACCGCTGATGAGTTGGCCGGTGTGGCAAAACGGAATGCCGCAATCCATGCAGCGCGCGCCTTGTTGTTTAAGCTTGCTTTCTGGAAAATGCTCGTGGAACTCTTGCCAATCCTTGAGCCGCACGAGCGGTGAGCGATCGACTGGCAACTCGCGCCCAAATTCCATAAAGCCAGTTGGTTTACCCATTCCTCTTCTGTCTCCTTGTCGTTCTTTTGAGGCGGAGGCTCTTCACGAACGAGAATCAAGATGCTCGTCGGTATTCCTGACCGAAAACGACTGAATCGATGTACTGGTTCGCTTCATAATCAGTGATAATTTCGCCACAATCTGGACACACCTCACAGGTAACCTGAGGGATTCGGATTTTTTTGTTCTGCCGGACGAACTCCAAATCTTTTTTCGTTGGAAATATTTTCCGGCTCCCACAAATTGGACACTCACGCAAGTGCGAGTTCATAACACATCCCTCTTGGCGGAAATCAACAAGTAATATTCTTCATTGCCCTGTACTGTACGAATCGTGCCTTTGGTATACACAAGCATGCCATCATAGGTGGGACTGACGATACCATAGAGTTTCTCTCGCTACTGAACTCGCCCTGGACTCCGTGAGCGGAGCGTTTTGTTAATTGCTGGCGCGTTCACCAGAGATTCGACAATATCTTCAACTGTAAGCCCGTCTCCTATACGTTCAAGATCTGCCTTGAAAGTGAAGCGCAATCGCCTGGCAATAGCAAGCCGCTTGATCTTTGTGAGAATGTCCACACCAGCTAGTTCCCACTCACCCGCGCGGCATCATTCTTGTTCGCTTCAAATGCCGCCATAACAGCTTCGTCACCCAGGTGCCCTTGGTGCTCGGCTTCACGAACGGCGTCAAGCATGCGCTTGTAGTCTTTAGGCATGACTTTCACGAACTTCGGTGCGAAGTCGTTCCAGTATGTCAAAATGTGCCGCGCACGGTCACTATTGGTGTGGTCTACATGCTTCCAGATGAGCTTCTCTAGTTCTTGCAGATCCCATTCTTCCATGCGTTCGAGGAAGACGGTCTCCTGGTTACAGTGGCTGGCGAAAGTGCCACCTTCGTCAAGTACGTAGGCGACTCCACCTGACATGCCAGCGGCAAAGTTACGCCCAGTTTTACCCAGGACGACGACGCGACCTCCAGTCATATACTCGCAGCCGTGGTCACCTACACCCTCAACCACTGCCCATGCCCCGCTGTTGCGGACCGCAAAGCGCTCGCCGGCCATGCCGCGGATGTACGCTTCACCGCCGGTTGCCCCATAAAAAGCCACATTACCGATGATGATGTTATCCTCGGGGACAAAGGTCGATCCCGCTGGTGGATAGGCGACGATCTTGCCACCAGAGAGCCCTTTGCCGCAGTAGTCGTTGGCATCACCTTCGAGATCCAGCCGCATACCGCGTGGGATAAACGCACCAAAGCTCTGTCCTGCCGAGCCTTGGAAACGAAAATGAATCGTATCCTCGTGTAACCCATGCGGACCAAAGCGGCGCGTGACTTCACTACCAAGCAGCGTGCCGACGACCCGGTTGATATTCCGAATCGGTACTGTTGCCTCAACCTTTTCCTGACGTTCAAGTGCAGGTTGCGCCAGTTTGAGTAACACTTGGTTATCAAGCGCTTTATCGAGACCGTGATTCTGAAGAATCTGACAGTAACGGCCAACTTCTGGACCAACCTGAGGCTGATAAAGAATCGCTGAATAGTCCAACCCCTTGGCTTTCCAGTGGTCAACCGCGCGATGCATGGCGAGCTTGTCCGTACGTCCCACCACCTCGCTGACTGTGCGGAAGCCAAGCTGCGCCATGTACTCGCGCATCTCTTGCGCGATCATGTACATGAAGTTTACGACATGCGACGGATCACCAGTAAACTTCTTACGCAACTCAGGATTCTGGGTGGCGACGCCAACCGGGCAGGTGTCGAGATGACACACGCGCATCATGATGCAGCCGAGAACAACGAGGCCTGTGGTTGCGAAACCGAATTCTTCTGCGCCAAGCAACGCTGCGATAACCGCATCTCGTCCGGTTTTTAACTGTCCATCGGTCTCAACCACAATGCGACTGCGCAGATTATTCAGCACCAGGGTCTGATGGGTTTCGGCAACACCCAGTTCCCACGGTAAACCTGCGTGCTTGATGCTGGTTTGCGGTGAGGCACCAGTCCCGCCGTCGTGTCCACTAATGAGCACGACATCCGCATGACCCTTGGCGACACCAGCAGCAATGGTGCCGACTCCGACTTCAGACACCAGTTTTACACTGATACGAGCCTGATCATTGGCGTTCTTGAGGTCATGAATCAATTGCGCCAGATCCTCGATCGAATAGATGTCATGATGCGGTGGCGGTGAGATCAAGCCAACGCCAGGAGTTGAGTGTCGCACTTTAGCGATCCACGGATAGACTTTACGTCCAGGCAACTCGCCACCTTCACCAGGCTTGGCGCCTTGCGCCATTTTGATCTGAATCTCTTTGGCTTGTGTCAAATAGTGACTCGTGACACCAAAGCGCCCAGACGCGACTTGTTTGATCGCGCTGTTGCGTGAGTCACCATTGGTATCGAGGACGTAGCGAGCCGGATCTTCACCGCCTTCACCCGTGTTGCTCTTACCGCCGATGCGGTTCATGGCAATGGCGAGCGACTCATGCGCTTCTTTGCTGATCGATCCGTATGACATCGCGCCAGTCTTGAACCGTTTAACGATCTCCTCGACTGACTCAACTTCTTCGAGCGGGATCGGCGTCGGTGCGAACTTCAGATCCATTAACCCACGTAACGTCGCCATCCGTTCAGACTGGTCATCAATGAGTTTGCTGTACTCCTTAAACGTGGCGTAGTTATTGGTCCGACTGGCCTTCTGCAGCAAATGAATCGTCTTCGGGTTGAAAAGGTGCAACTCGCCATCAGCGCGATACTGATATTGGCCTTGGACTTCCAATGTATGACCGTCAAGCGAAATTTCTGGGAAGGCTTTGCCGTGTTGCTGGATCGCTTCGCGCGTAATGACATCAATCCCAATACCGCCGATACGCGATGGCGTCCACGTAAAATACTTGTCAATCAGTTCTTGCCCGAGCCCAACCGCTTCGAAGATCTGCGCGCCGCAATAGGACTTGATGGTTGAGATGCCCATCTTGGCCATCACTTTGACCACGCCTTTGACGACGGCTTTGTTGTAGCCTTTCACAGCATCGTAATAGCTGAGGTCGAGCATTCCCTCATGGATCATGTCGTTAAGCGACTCGTAGGCCATGTAGGGATTGAACGCCTGCACACCGTAGCCGAGCAATAGACAGAAATGGTGCACCTCGCGTGGCTCACCGGATTCTAACACCAAGCCTACACGAGTACGCATGCCATTACGGATGAGATGATGATGTAAGCCTGCCGAAGCGAGGAGGGCAGGGATGGCAGCGTGCGTCCGATCAACCCCTTTGTCTGACAGAATCAAAATGGTGGCACCGCCAGCGATTGCTTTGTCCGCAGCTTGATAGAGGGCGGCGATTGCTTGTTCAAGTCCGGCTTGCCCTGCTCTTGGGTTAAAGAGGATCGGTAGTGTAACTGCTTTGATCCCCGGCTGATCAAGCTTGCGCAGTTTCTCTATCTCCGAATTTTTCAAAATCGGAGTGGACAACCGCAGTTGGTGGCAACTGTTTGGTTGCGGATCTACCAGATTTCCTTCTGAACCGATTGTGAGCGTTGTTGAGGTAATCAGTTCCTCACGAATGGGATCGATTGGCGGATTGGTGACCTGGGCAAAGAGTTGCTTGAAATAATTGTAAAGCAATTGTGGACGATCAGAGAGCACCGCCAATGGTGTGTCGGTCCCCATCGAGCCAATTGGCTGAATACCATTTTGCGCCATCGGTCCGAGGTTGATCCTGAGGTCTTCAAAGTTATAGCCAAACGCCTGCTGCTTCTGCAGGGTTGCCTGATGGTTATGGACCGGCTCTGTATCCTTTGGTGTTGGCAGTTCGTCGAAATGTACCGTATTCTTGACCCATTCTTGATACGGAAGCGCGGTGGCAATTTCCTGCTTGATCTCTTCGTCACTGATGATGCGGCCTTTTTCCGTATCCACCAGTAACATTCGCCCCGGCTGCAAGCGACGTTTTTCCAGGACCATTTCAGGCGCAACCTCCAACACGCCAACTTCCGACGCGAGGACGACAAGATCGTCTTTGGTGACGTAGTACCGTGAAGGGCGCAGTCCGTTACGATCCAGCACGGCACCAACGCGAACACCATCAGTGAAGCCGATCGAAGCTGGACCATCCCACGGTTCTATCAAACTGCTGTGGTATTCGTAAAAAGCGCGATTCTCTGCGCTCATACTTTCGTGATTCTCCCACGGTTCGGGAATCATCATCATCACTGCGTGTGGGAGAGAACGTCCGCTGAGAACGAGAAACTCCAGGCAATTGTCGAACTTGGTGGAGTCGCTGCCGTCTTCTTGAATGATAGGGAACAGCTTCTGCAAGTCATCGCCAAACAGCGGTGATGACAGCATCGACTGCCGCGCATGCATCCAGTTTTCGTTGCCACGCAGGGTGTTAATCTCACCGTTGTGAATCAGATAGCGATACGGATGGGCACGTTCCCAACTGGGGAAGGTATTGGTACTGAAACGTGAGTGGACGATAGCGATTGCGGATTCGACCAAAGGATCAGAGAGATCGCGATAAAACGTGCTAACCTGCCCTGGGGTGAGCATCCCTTTATAGATGATGGTGCGGCTCGATAAACTCGGCGCATAGAAATACTGTCCTCCCGCCATAGAGCCGAAACGAATCTCGCGCGAAGCGCGTCGGCGGATCACATAGAGTTTGCGCTCGAAGTCGAGAGGGTCAGTACCTGTTGTCGTACGACCAATGAACAACTGGCGAATCATCGGCTCGCAGGCTTTTGCCGATGCTCCTAACTGGCTGTTATCGACAGGAACATCTCGCCAGCCAAGGACTGTTTGCCCCTCTTCGCGGACGATTGTTTCGACGCGTTGCTCAATACTGCGGCGCTGTTCAGCATCTGGCGGGAGGAAGAACATGCCGACACCATACTGTCCGGCTTCCGGCAGGCGAATATCCAGCGCTGCACATGTATGCTGAAAGAAGGTGTGGGGAACTTGGAACAAAATTCCTGCGCCGTCACCGGTTGCTTCTTCACAGCCACGCGCACCACGATGATCCAAATGGGCTAAAACAGTTAAGGCCTGGTCGACAATCGTGTGAGATTTCTTCCCTTTGATATTGACCACGAAACCCATGCCACAGGCATCGTGTTCGTGCTGTGGATCATACAGGCCTTGTTTGGGAGGAATACCGATCTGTGTCATAGTGCGCGCTCCCTTCTCTGGAACAATGCAGAATTAAAAATGAAGAATTAAGAATGTAGGAAGGGGAATCCGGGTGATATGGGTGCTCAGGTTTCCTTTTTGAATTCTTCACTCTTCACTCTTTGGAACATTCTTCCTTTTACTTTTCTCGCCAATCCGCAACCCCTCCTCCCTAATCCCTCATCCACAATCTGCAATTTTTTCGTTAACTGCCACGCCGCAACTTAAGTGGTACGACCGTCTCTCCATGTCCTTTATGGGACTTTTCTGATTCAGGTGGTTTGGGGCGTTCTTTCAGATCGAGCCACAATCCTTCGGTGTAGGTGGACAAGACAATCGAAGTTTCAGTTCGCATCACGCCGTCGATTGAGCGAATGCGGCGAATCAGTTCTTCCAATGCGGAAGTGTTGTCGATCTTTACTTTCAATAAGACCGTGTGCTCTCCGGTTACATGGTGACATTCCTGCACCGCTTCCATGCGGTCGATTTCTCGTTCAAAATTCTTGATCAACTTCGGATGATCGATAAACACGCCAATGAAAGCGGTAATATCTTTTCCCAGCTTGCGGGAATCCAAGATCGCCGTGTAGCCGCGAATGATGCCACTCTCTTCGAGTTTCTTGATTCGGTCGGCTACTGACGGGGCAGAGAGCCCTACACGCTCACCAATCTTGGCTAACTGTAGGGTGCAGTCTTCCTGCAAAATCGACAAGATGTGACGATCGACGTTGTCGAGTTCCATAGCTCTCCCTAATTTCTTGAGGCGTAACCCCGAACCGGGCTAATAAATAGTTTATTGATACGCCTTTTGTCAAGATAATTTTCTGATTGTAAAGAAAAAAAGAGGGTAGAAACAAGGATGAATCGAGTTTTTTTAGGGCAAAAGGCAAAAAAGCAGTTAAAAAGATCGTTGTGAAGGCTTTTATCCTTCAACGATCGTAATTTCTAACCGTTTATTGAGCTTGCCTTTGCTCTTGTAGTCGACAATTTTAATGCCGCCGACTTCGCGCGTATTGGCGACGTGAGTGCCACCATCGGCCTGCAGGTCTAAGCCGACAATATCGACAACTCGTACCTGCTCGATTCCTTCGGGCAGCAGATTGATCTTGGTGCGAATCAGATCAGGAATAGCGAAGGCCTGTGCGCGAGGCAGAATGCTGACTTGAATGGGACGTGCGGCGGCTATTTCTTGATTCACTTTCTGTTCAATCTCTTCGACCAGTTCGCGACGCATACTCTCGAACTCGAAGTCCATACGTGCGCGTAACGGTTCCATGTTGCCACCGGTAACCTGTGCACCGTAGTTCCGCCAGATAACACCAGCGAGCATGTGAAGCGCGGTGTGGGTGCGCATCAGCGCATAGCGGCGGTCCCAGGTAATCGAGCCGGTCACGGTCGTTCCTACCGCTGGTGGTGTCCCCTCAACCTCATGCCAGATTTCGTCGCCATCTCTGCGAACATTGGTGACAGCCCACTGTTGGCCATCAGCGGACAGGGAACCATGATCGCAGGGCTGCCCTCCGCCGGTGGGGTAGAAGGCTGTCTGGTCAAGCGCGAGGCGATTTTCTTGCATAGCAGTGACACGTGCTGTGAACTCACGCAGATACGAGTCAGTTTGAAAGAGCCATGTGCTCATGCTGGTCTCCTTGCTGTGAATGTCCTCGGTCCCAGGCTCCGCCTGGGACCGCATTGGTGGCAGAGGTTGAGCCTCGTTCCCACGTCGTGCCCAGGCTCTGCCTGGGCACGAGAAGCCACCGTTTTTCGGAGGAATGACGTTCCCTTGGCTCCCTAGCGAACTTTCTTGACGTAGGAGCAAGCGGTGTCTGAAGTCACTTAAAGTGCGGTATCACTTCCCTGGCGAAGAGTGTGATCGACTGTCGTATTTTTTCTGGAGCAAACCCTGGCAAATACATGCCTAAGGCCAAATCGGTGACACGTGTCCCTTGTCGATAACTCTCAATCGCGCGGCGACAATCGTCTGGCGTGCCAATCACCGGGAAACCGCCCGGCACCCCGGGATCAATCTTCTGGAGATTGGCTAATGACGGCACTTCACCCATCGCGCGATCTTTGCGCAGATCGCCAGCTTCTTTCAACAAAGGAAAGGCAGTGGAGAAAATATAGGACAGATGTGGGCCAGCCTCTTCCCACGCTTGCTCCCGTGTCTTAGCGACATACATCCAGCGCAATTGTGTGAGTGAGAAATCCTGCGGATGACGACCGTGCTGAGTCAACGCACGATCATAGAACTGTTGCACTTCAAGCTCACCCGTACCCATGAGGTGATAGCCCAACCGTGCGGCGCGTTCTACTGCCTTTTTTCCACGCGCGCCGATCCACAACGGAGGGTGTGGTTGCTGCACTGGACGAGGAGTAAGGGTGACATCGCGCAGATGATAAAATTGCCCGTCAAACGAAAATTTCTTCTCTGTCCATGCACGTCGAATCACTTCCAGTCCTTCTTCCAACATCGCTTCACGCTGCTCACGAGGGATGCCAAAGCCGGTAAACTCTTTCACGCGATACCCTTTGCCAACTCCCAAATCGATGCGCCCATTGGAAAGGATGTCAACCGTAGCGGTATCCTCTGCCACCCGCAGTGCGTGTTGGAACGGCAAAATGAGAATGAATGTGCCGATGCGAATGCGACTGGTGCGCGTTGCGATACCAGCGGCTAATGGCAGCAGCGACGGCGACCAGCCATCATCATCGAAATGATGCTCTGTGAGCCAGATGGTGTCATAGCCTAATTCCTCAGCCAGCACAGTTTGTTCGATGTATTCGCGATAGAGTTCGGGATACGGCCGCGCCCATTGCAGCGGATTCTGAAACGGCATCATTAGGCCAAAGCGCATAGCAAACCCTCCTTTTGCGCCTCCCTTAAATCACAGTCGGAGTTGCTGTCAATGATGAATGATGACGTTCCACTACATCGAGGTTATTGATTTTCTTCGCAAAAAGACTCACTCACTGACACAAAATATATGGTGAACAAATGGAGAATAGGCCTTGTTCACACTCAAAATTACCGTTCCCGACGATCAACGTGATTCCTTCCTTCACCGGTTTCACAATTTTGGCGAAGAGGTCTACCATGAGCTACACGATTTGTGCTCGATCAGTATTGACGAGATCGACCACGCTACTAATCACTTCATGATTCGTAAGATCAAGCGCAAGGACCTTGGAAGAATTACCCAGACCGTACAACACCTCTTGGAGAAGCATTACTTTATAGCCAGGGCAACGATTAAGAAAGTGTGAACGTGACAACTCCCTCGACTTCGCGGAGTTCATCCTGAACGGAGTCGAAGGGCTCCATCGAGGCTATGCTACTTCTGCGGTCTATAGGCCTGAATGAGACGATTGGAGAGCTCAGGTTGTTCTTCAATGGCTTTGTGGATGCGATCTGCCAGGCCCGAGAAATCAAGGTCTTCTGAGCAGGTGATGATACCTGCATGCTCAGCCTGCGCAGCGTGGAGGTATTTAAAGTGTTTCCGATTGTGAGTCAAAACTGCTCTTTGCCCAGCCCGTGCCTCGGCAAGAACTGTTTCATCAGGTGTCCTGTGTCCAGCTTTACCTGCTTCGTGGATAGTGAGAACGTCGTGTCCTAACTCGCGCAGCTTCTCGACTACAGGAAGGGGAAAATTCTCATCCGCGTACAGTCGCGCCATGTCTACGCGGCCTCATTGTCGTGAATCTGCTGTTCGATTTCATCGCGGTGCGAGCGCACATATGCCCACGCATTCACCAAATCTTCTGCGCGCAACGACGGATACATGCGGAGAATGTCCGCATCCGTTGCTCCCAATCGTCGGTAGTTTTCTATGACCCACACGGGAATGCGCGTACGAACGATGCACGGATCTCCTCCACACACACCAGGGGTGCTTTCAATCCCAGGGAAGGTATCTCCTAAGTCTCGTACTATCCACTGGAGCAACTGTGCTTTCTCTGCCCGAGTCATGGAAGCAAGTAGCTTCTCAATCGTTTGAAGTTCCAGCATTGGTGTCTCCTCATCGCCATTGTACCCATTCAAAGCTGAGACCCTATAGGCTTCTGATTATGTTCGGTAGCGGAGTCGCTCGAATCGCGATCTTTCCTATAGTCCCCACTTCCGTTTTCCGCCCGACGCTTTACACTCTGCCTAACGTTATACGTGCTGAGGAACGCTACGCATGAACATTCGTGTGCAGAAACAAACGCCTGATAAACTTGCCTGTGATTTGCTGGTTGTGCCTATCACTCAAGGTGAACAGAAAGGAAACCTCGTCAACGCCCTCGATGCTGTATTGCATGGAGCGCTGAGTGAACAAATTGAACGAACGAAATTTGTCGGAAAAGAAGGGGAGACGCTAACGGCCTCGACGCATGGGCATCTGCCGAGCCCTACGTTATTGCTGCTTGGCCTCGGGAAAGCAGCGAGCATAGATGCTGAGACATGGCGGCGTGTCGCCGGTAAGGCGCAACGTGAGGCACGCAGTCAGGGTGTGAAACACCTTGCCTGGTTTTGTGATAAGTCGTTGCTCACTGAAACAAGTGGTGCCGCGATTGTTGAAGGCGCATTGTCATCCAGTTATACTTTCGACAAATACAAATCTGACAAGAACGATAAGCCGAAGCTTACTGCATTGACACTCGCGAGTACGGATCTCCAATCTCCGAAGGCGGTGGAAAAAGCAGTTGAGGTTGCGCAGACAGTCACTCCGGGCCTGTTTCTCGCACGTGACCTCACCAACGAGCCTGCTTCGGTTTCGACCCCACGTTATCTCGGCGATCAGGCGACGAAGCTGCTTAAAGGCCACGGCATTAAAGGTGAAGTGTGGGGCACGGCGAAAATCAAATCCGCGAAGATGGCAGGCTTGTTAGCCGTTGCGCAAGGAAGCATCGAAGAACCGCGCTTTATCAAGCTTGTCTACACTCCTGGTGGTAAACCAAAGAAAAAGGTTGCGCTGGTTGGGAAAGGGATCACTTTTGATTCTGGCGGATTGTCGCTTAAACCACCAGGATCAATGGAGACCATGAAACGCGATATGGCCGGTGGAGCGACAGTCATGGGCGTAATGAGTGTGATCGCTCAGCTCAAACCGCAAGTGCAGGTCACTGGATATGTGCCAGCAACAGAAAACATGCCGAGCGGTACCGCACAAAGACCAGGTGACATCATTCGCTACAGTAATGGCAAAACCGTTGAGGTGCTCAACACTGACGCTGAAGGGCGTCTCATTCTCGCCGATGCGTTGATCAACGCGGTGCAAGACAAACCGGATGTGATTATTGATTTAGCGACGCTGACTGGCGCGTGTGTGACTGCGCTCGGCACTCAAATCGCTGGGCTGTTTAGTAATAACGATGAATTGGCTGCTGCGCTCTTACAGTGCAGTCATGATGCTGGCGAACCGCTGTGGCGGTTACCGCTGGTCAAAGAGTATAAAGAAGATATCAAGAGTTCAGTGGCGGATATTAAAAACACTGGCGGTGGCAGTGCCGGTGCGATTGCCGCCGCACTGTTCCTACAAGAGTTCGTCAGTGATGTTCCGTGGGCGCACCTTGATATCGCTGGCCCGTCGTTCACCAGCAAAGACAATGGTTACACTCCTAAGGGCGCTACCGGTTTCGGGGTGCGGACATTGGTGCGTTATGTGATGGGCTTCTAACCTTGGCAACCCTGGCCACATTACAACGTCGGATTGTGAACTGCACTCAATGCGAGCGACTGATTTCCCATTGCCGACGAGTGGCCCAAGAAAAAGTCAAACGCTACCGCGACCAGGAGTATTGGGGCAAGCCGATTCCGAGCTTTGGTGATCCGCAAGCACAGTTGCTTATCATCGGTCTTGCTCCAGCGGCTCACGGAGGGAACAGAACGGGCCGTATCTTTACTGGTGACCGCAGCGGCGATTGGCTTTATGGTGCTCTCTATGATGCAGGTTTTGCCAGTCAGCCAACCTCGGTGCATAAAGATGATGGCTTGGTATTGAACGACTGTTACATCACCGCCGCGGTCCATTGTGCTCCGCCGGACAATAAGCCGACACCGGAAGAATTTGCCGCATGTCGACCATACCTGTTACAAGAACTGACGATACTGCGTCGGGTCCGTGTGGTGGTTGCGCTTGGTCAGATTGCCTTTGCTGCTTATCTAACCGCGCGTCGTGAATTAGGTTTTTCTCTTCCTGCGCCACTTCCGCGCTTTGGTCATGACGCCCATTTCATGCTCGATAACGTTCTTTTGATCGGCTCTTACCACCCCAGTCAGCAGAACACCTTTACTGGTCGTTTGACGCATGACATGTTTGCCGCAGTTTTTCAGCGAGCAAAAACGACTATTTCTTCGACCCTTTGCTAAGGTCTTGGCATAAAGAGTCGAAAATATTGTAAGATAGAAGGCGCGTGGGGGAATGAGGGATATCTTCCCGCCCGCAGGGATGCCCAATGAGTACACGAGTAGACGATAAGACGAGTGTCGTCCGTTCCCCATCTGGGGCTGGACCACGCGAAATTTCCAACAAATATGAAGTGCTGGGTCAACTTGGCCAGGGCGGGATGGGGACCGTCTACAAAGTTCGACACACGCACCTGAATAACATCCTCGCACTGAAAGTCCTCCAACCGGGTGTGTTGGAAGGCAGTGACATGGTCGCGCGCTTCTACCGTGAAGCGCGGGTCATGGCGCGACTTAGGCATCCCAATATCGCCCAAGTGCTCGATATCGATCGTGATGAAGCGCTCAACTTCTATTATTTCGTCATGGAGTATATCGAGGGACAAACGCTGCGACAGTATCTGCGCGATCGTAAAAGGTTGCCACCGACTGAGCTGTTGACCATCGCTCAGCAGGTCGCTGCTGCTTTAGCCTATGCCCATGCCCAAAATCCGCCGGTTATTCATCGTGACATCAAGCCCTCGAATATCATGATTGAAGATCGGACTAGTCGCGTGGTCGTCATGGATTTTGGCATCGCGAAGGAACTCGTCGAGGACAGTGAAGTGACTCGCACTGGGGCGATCATGGGGACCATGCAGTATTGTGCCCCTGAACAAATGCGTCATGAGGCGCTTGATGGTGCGACCGACATCTATGCCTTGGGCATGGTCATGTATGAGATGTATACAGGGGATCGCTTCTTTTCGGGGATGACGGAAACGGCGATCGTCGGCAAAGTTCTTTATGATCCCTTGGAGAATGCTCCTCATTTTCCCAGAGAAGCGCCTCCGTCGTTGAGTGCATTGATTACGAAAGCGATGGCGAAATCGCGCGAAATGCGCTACCAGAACATTGCCGAGTTTCTTCGCGATCTTGAAGCGTGTCACGCTGAATTACGAGACTTTGCAACTGTTGTTGCCCCCATTAAGTTGACACCGGAACGACAGGATCCTCCTACTGTCGTACGGCCACCAGCCACAAACCTCCCAGACGACCGAACTGTAGCGCATACCCCGCCAGGACCGCGGACCGCAACTTCACAGGGAGTTCCTTCACCTACGCAACCAATTCCTGCGAAAGGAGAAACCGTAGAGAAAACTCTCCCCCCGCCTCCAACAAGAAAGACTCCGACAACGTCCAGTACTCCTGTTGAAGTGACGATGGGGGTGGCTTCACCAGACGTGATCGAAGAAGTCGATCAAGATCGCTGGGCAATCGGTGAAACGGGTTCGTCACGAAAAGCTCCACCAAGAAGACAGGGCGCGACACCTACTGCCGCACCTCGACGCTGGAATCCAGTCCTATTGACCTTGCTCGGCCTTGCCCTTGTTGGAGGCCTGGCGTTCTTTCTCCGACCTTTCTTCATGACACCAGCGCCGCCATCACAACCGACCGTTGCTTCACCTGCGATGACTCGGGTCGAGCCCCAAGAGCCGAAGATCCGCGTGCTGGAGGGAGAGTCCGTGGCATTTGCGGCCCAGGCCGATGGCGCGGGACCGCTGAAATATGAATGGACTATCGATGGGCAAATGGCCTCACAATCTGAGAGTTGGACGTATAGTCCGGCAGTCGGAGATCGAAGTGAGG
Organism: Deltaproteobacteria bacterium; assembly: GCA_016874775.1. Classification (NCBI taxonomy): domain Bacteria; kingdom Pseudomonadati; phylum Myxococcota; class Myxococcia; species Deltaproteobacteria bacterium. The sequence continues at coordinate 15,250 of VGTJ01000015.1, read as the reverse complement.
CGCCAAAAGATGTACGCCTGCAAGTGACCGACCGGCAAGGCCAAGCGGTCGAACGCCATTGGCAAGTGACGGTTACCTACATTAGTAAGCCACCGCAACTGCAAGCCTTTGCTCCGAAGAAGGGAACTGTTGAGGTTACCAGTGGAACCACGCAGCCGTTTCGTGTTGACGTTACTGATCCTGATCGTGGTGAAGTCCTGACCTATGTCTGGACGGTCAACGGCGAAGAAGCAGGAAAGAAAGCGACGCTGAATTGGAATGTCCCAGAGCCGGGGAGCTATCAAGTTCGTGCAGTGGTGACCGACCCGGCGGGATTGACTGTGACGAAAGACTGGCAGGTCAAGGTTGTTGCGGCGCCACTCCCACCGGTACCGACAGGGACTGCCGCAGGAACAGTCAATACGCCTCCTCAGATTACGAGATATAGCCCTGATGAAGCGTTGATCACGACCCAAGAAGGCCAGAGTCTTTCGTTCGCTGCAACGGTGAGTGACTCAAGCGAAGATCAGCTTACTTATGAATGGTCAGTCGACGGTAAGCGGGTAGCGCGCGGGTCGTCCACCGCGCAACCGACGCTCACGTGGAAAGCGAAAGGGGCAGGTAATCATGGCGTGCGCATCGTGGTCAGCGATCGTGCCGGATTAACCGCGATGCGTGAATGGCAGGTGGCCGTTGCTCCACCTGCATCCGCGACTCCTGATACAACGACTGTCACTCCTCCAGTGGCGGGCAATGCTCCACCGCAAATTACCTCGCGAACACCTGATGCGTCAGCACTCAAGACTTCTGCTGGTCAGACTTTAGCGTTTGAGGCGGCGGCGACAGATCCTGATGGAGATGCCCTGACCTATGAGTGGTTCGTCAACGGCAAAAAGACTGCACAAGGACCGAAGTTCTCTTTTGCGGCCAGCGAAAAAGGATCTCGTCGCATAGAACTACGAGTGACAGACGTACGAGGGATGAAAGAAAGCGCCCAATGGGACGTGGAAGTAGGGGCAGCACCGGAGGTTCCTCGGGTGGTGATGTATACCCCACATCAAAAGCGCTATTCGACGTATCCCCATTTGTCGCGTTTCTTTGGGATTCAGGTCGATGTCCCAGGTGATGCCGAACCTACCCTGGATTATGAATGGAAACTGGATGGCCGTGCGGTACGAGGAAACTCCTTTTTTGAATTCAAGGACCAGCCCGTTGGCACCCATGAGCTTGAGGTGACTGCGATTACGTCGTCTGGTGCACGTGTCGCTCACCGATGGACGGTTGAGGTGCGCAAGGATGAAAGTGACCGCCCAACGATTTGGTCGCCGCAGTTGGAAATTTCTGACCTGACGAATACCGTCAGTGCAGATAAGAAGCGGGTAGAGGTCACGGGAAAACTCCGCAACACTGATACCGAACGGGCGGCTGAGAACGTCATCGTGTGGGTGACTGCCGTGAATGGTCAAGGTGAAGAAATCTCGCGACGAATGACGCTCCCTTCTCCGCAACCTATCGAGCCGGGACGGACTTCGACGTTTCACGTACAGTTGAATAACCGTGATGATGCTGTCGATTTTCGGGTTCAGGTTGTGAGTAAGTAACCCGGTACCGAAGTAGTGAGTAGTCAGCATTCAGTAGTCAGTAGAGCGAAGAAGAATCGGCGAGTCAAAAAGTCCGTCTCCGATTCTCCCCGTCTTCGGCGCTCTGTTTCTCTTTTGATGCTACCTCCCAGACTCCTAGACCTCTTCACGCCATCAGCAGGGTGGTTGACGTGCGCCTGAATTCTTGCCCATAAGGGCAGCGCTGGGGAGCTCTGCTATACCCAGCCCGAGAAAGGGCGCGCAATGAAACCCCTCCTGGCAATAGTTGCAGGATTGCTCGGGACAGGCCTCCTCGCCTACCTCTGTGCCGCTGGTCACCGTAACGCAATCCAGCAGGATCTGACCGACCGCACAAAAGCTGCACTTGCGCAAAGCTCTGTGAGGGAGCTGTCTGTTGCGGTGGATGGTCGAGAATTGACGCTTCGTGGCGTTGTGCCGAGTGAGGAAGCAAAGCGCGAGGCTCAGAAGAGAGCGCAGAAGGTCTATGGTGTACGTACCGTCACCAATCTCCTCGAAATCCGAGTTCCGTCACCGCTCCTGCCTTCCTCACCGCCTCCGGTAGAAACATCACCTGTTGTACCTCCAGCCGCGTCTCGCACTATGCCTGCTCCGCAAGCGCCGAAATCTGCGCCTGAGCAAAGATCTCCTGCGCAGAAGTCGCCAGTGGTAACGCCATCCACACCAAAGCCCCCGGTGCAAAAAGCCCTAACAACATCACAACGCGAGCCGTTGCCGTCCAAGGGGGCGCCCTGTCAGAAAATGCTTGAGGCCGCGCTGCGGGATGGGCAGATACAATTTGAGTCCGGTAAAGCTGTCCTTCGACCTCAAAGCTATTCTGCTCTCGACCGCTTGGCAGGAGCAGCGAAAAAGTGCGCAGGGATAGACGTCGAAGTGAGCGGGCACACCGATTCCCGCGGCACTCGGTCGCTGAACATGAAGCTGAGTAAGGAGCGGGCACAAGCGGTCATTGCCTACCTGAGAAGAAAAGGTGTTCCGGCTCAACGTCTCACGGCCATTGCTCACGGTCCTTCCAAGCCGCTTGCCAGCAATACGACGGACGCTGGCATGCGACGGAACCGCCGTGCCGAAGTAACCATAAAGAACGTGCCACAGAGCGCTCGCTAGCCAGAAAGAAAGGAAGTGCGCAGTGTTCTATTTGATTCAACACCTATGGCTGTGCCTTATTCTTGCTGCCATTCTCGGAGCAGTCATCATGTGGTTGTTACGACATGCATTGATGACAGACAGAGTCAGTGAAGTACAGGCTGCCTGGCAACTGCGGTGGAATGGGCTTGAGCGAGAGCATTTACAGATAGCCAAAGAACTACAAGAGGCTTTGCGGCGAGCCTCGCTGGTGCCAGGACTTGAAACAGAACTCGCGAAGTTGCAGACCAATTACCAAACGCTTTCTGACCGTCATGTGGCGCTTGATGCCGATTGGAAACGTAAATGCGACACGTTGGAGAACGACTGGCGCGGAAAAGTGACCACCATAGAAAAAGAACGGACCGACCTGCAGCGGCAGCTTCAAGCCCAGGTACAAGAGCGCGATACGCTCAAGGTCAATCTTAATGAGTGTGGGCGACAACGGACAGCTCTCGAAGAGGAGGGGGTAACCGCCCAAGCTCAACTTGCCGACTGGGCGCGCCGCTTTGCTGCGTTGGAGCATGATGTTAGTAACGCTAAAGCACACGTAGTTACACTTACGAGTGAGCGGGACCGCTTACAGCAAGAGACTCGCACCGTTACGGAGCAGAGCCAAGCAGCGGAGGGCACTTTCCGACAGCGTGTCACAACGTTTGAACAAGAGTGCGAGCAGTTGAAGACGCAGTTGGCGAAAGCAACAGCGAGTGAGTCTGAATGGCGCGGGAAATGGCAAGAGAGTGAGGGAAAACACTCCGGTGCACAACAACAGATTGCTGGGCTGATGACGCGAGTTGAAGCAATGACGACGCTTGAAGCCAAATACAAAGCCGCAGAAGAACGTTTAGGGGGCGACATTGAGCGAATTGAGGGGATCGGTCCAGCTTTTGGTCAACGGCTTCGTGCCGCGGGTATTGCCTGGGTGGTGGATTTACTCGACCAGTGTTGCACTCCGGAGGGAAGAACGCAGGTCGCAGAGAAGACGAACTTTACCCCTCAGCAATTGCTGACCTGGGCGAACATGGCCGATCTACTGCGCCTTCCAGGAATGACTCCGGATTGGGCTGAACTTCTTCATGCTGCTGGTGTCGAGACGGTTAAAGAATTGAAGCAGCGCGTACCAGAGAATCTGCAGAAAAAAATGGCTGAGGTGAATGCTGCTGCAGAGCGGAGAATCTCACCTGCAGTGCCGGACGAGACGACTGTGCAGGGGTGGGTCGAACAGGCGAGGACGATGGAATATCGGATCACGCATTGAGCTAAGGTGAACGGGATGTCCGCTGAGCTGCTACAGGAACGTAGCCTGGATGAAACGAAGTAAAGTCCGGGAAACTGAACTACAACTTGTATTCTTCGGGATGAGATAGCCCAGGAATTTTATTCAATGGTCGTTAGAGCGAAGAGGCAGCTAGTTTGAGCTACGAGGTCCGTTGCCACTTGTGCCATTCCTTCACTGAGTGCTAGCCAGACCTCCTCGTCTTCTGGAGGTCTGATACTGACACGATAGGCATGGTCATGTCCAAGCCAAGGGGCAATGTGATACTGCCCTTCGACTCCTGGGGAACGACGCTCGAGTTTTCCAACGTGCTGCCTGAGCGCTGTTCGTTCGTCATCACTCATTTCACGATTGCTATCTACGGAAAAATCGCGTTGATCACTTCGTCGATTGCTCGCTGTGAGTCGACATCATCGGTCAACGAGCGGGATACGGCGACAGAGCACGCACGGCGTGCCGGTACGCCGCGATGAATCAGTTGACCAGCATAAATCAGTAACCGGGTGCTGACCCCTTCTTCTAACCCGCTCGCTTTCAAGTAGCGGACTTTCTCACCGAGGCGTGCGAGGTCGAGAGCGATATCAAGCTCAAGGCCGCTTTCATGGGAAATGACCTGTGCCTCTTTGTCGCGTGGCGGATAGGTAAACTCAATCGTGACAAAACGCTGCCGTGTCGAATGTTTCAGATCTTTCAAAATGCTCTGATACCCTGGGTTGTACGAGATGACGAGCAAGAAATCTGAGTGCGCTTCGAGAATCTCGCCTTTCTTGTCGATTGGGAGAATGCGTCGATGATCGGTCAGCGGGTGAATCAAAACGATGGTGTCTTTCCGTGCTTCGACCACTTCATCCAGATAACACACGGTACCAAGACGTGCGGCTTGCGTGAGTGGTCCGTCGATCCACACGGTATCGTCGCCTTTGATCAAATAGCGACCAACCAAGTCACTTCCGGTGAGATCTTCATGGCAAGCCACAGTGATAATGTTGCCTGGCACCGCATCTTTTCCGGCGGCCCCGCGTTCCATGCTGATCGTGTGGGCCATAAATTCGACAAAACGAGTTTTGCCACAGCCGGTCGGGCCTTTGAGGAGCACCGGCAACCGACAGGCATAGGCGGCGCGGAAAATGTCGATCTCGTCACCGATTGAGAGGTAATATGGCGCTTCAGTTGTCTGCTGAACTTGGCTCATGAGTTCAAAGTCTCCATCACTTGTTGAGAATCGAGGTCGATCAGCTCAATCTTTCCAGCGGCGCTGACCCCGGCGGCTTCGCGTGCTTCAAGGATTTTTGTTTGCAATCGACCTACCAGTCCGGCGCGAACTTGCGGAGGCATACCTGACATGGGGAAATTCTGCAACAGTACTCGTGCTTCTGTGGCGGACGTCCATTCGATGCGGTTAATGCGTTCGCCCATAATGTTCGCCCCACGGAGAACTTTCTCGACGGCCTGTTGAAAGGGGGACAACGACGGGTCAACCTGTACCGTCGCAACTTGTGCTGGTGGCGGGGGTGTTGGTGGTGCTTGCGCGACGGACGGTGACACCGGAGCGCTGATCTGCGCTAAGAACTGATCGATGCGGTCACGCACAGCTTGATCGGTCGTTAGACTCTTTGCCTTATTGAGCGCCTCAAGTGACTTTCCTTTCTCGCCTTTCTCGTTGTAGGCGACGCCAAGGTTGAAATACGCCTGGAAAAAATCCGGGTTCTTGGCAATGACTGTCTGATACTCGCCGATCGCTTGATCGAAACTGTTGCTGTAGAGGTACATAGTGCCGAGATCGGTGCGGACACCTGAATCATCGGGCTTCTGGGTAAGGTAGCGTTTGTAGTAATCGATAGCTTTGGCGTGTTCTTCGAAGTCGTAATGAATGTTTCCAACCCCTTTGAGAGCATCGGGATCATCAGGGGCAAGTTCAAGTACGTGTTTGAACGATTCGAGTGCCGCACTACGATAGCTTGCTTCGATTTGTGAAGCTCGGAATTGCATCTCTGCCAGTGATTTCCACGTGCTCAGGTCTTTGGGCTTCTCTTTTGCCTGATCGGCAAATTCAGCGATGCGTTTGCGAACCTCCTCTGGGAGAGTTACTGGTGGATGGTTCTGTGGTAGATCTTGTTTGCCGCCAACCGCAGGTCCGCTCGCAGAAGCTCCGACAGTGGGGAACGGTTGGGTACGCAACACACCAAACCATAAGCCAGTACCAATCAGCAAATACGACGCGAGCACCGTGAGTCCTGGAAGCTGAGTGCGCCAGGATGCGGAGGTCGCCGTCTGAGTAGCCGATGCCATTTTGCCTGAACCGGAGAGCGCCGTACCACAGGATGCGCAGAAGCGGGCGTCAGGAACAGTTTTCGCTCCACATTGTGAACAAAAGCGTGCAGTCATGGCGAAATACCTAGCAGCAATCCGTCAGAGGGGCTAGGTCGGGGGGAGGAAATGTAACTGCGTCATACGTAAGACGTAAAAAAAGGGGGAATCAATATGACATTTTCCATATCTTTCCCGTTGACACTACCGAAGCGAGATGCTTAAGGTGCTCGCGGTCGCGTTTGTTTGGAGGATGTTATGGCAAAAAAAGATGCTGCACGTGAGTCTCAATTAGCGGAAGGGAAAAAGCTGCTTGACCAATGGGGTGTGAACCTTGCCGGGGTACAGTCTCAAAGTACAAGCCTGGTATCCCTGACTGAGCGTGTAGGGCAACATCCGGCGGCAGATCTGGCACTTGCAGCACTCCTTGGTGATTATCCGACACCAGAAGCCGCGCAAACTCTCGTGTCATGGGAAGAAAAAACGCAGGATAAACATGCCCGGCGCGAAATTCATCGATCTTTATATAAATTGTCACAAAAAGGGATCAAGCCCGAACGAGCTGTAGAGCAAGTGGCTGCGCGTCCTATTCTCGCGCCAGTGGAACCGGAAGGATATGCCTCGCCCATTGATGGCCGTGGAGATCGCTTAGTGTGGCTGGTGAAGCTGAAGGTTGGCGGTGGGCTGAACTATCTCGCCGCGGTGATTAACGAACCGGATGGCATGCAACATGTCGAAAGCGCAGAGCTCACGCGCAAAGGCTTTCGTGACATGCGTGAGGACATGAACACACGGTTTGGTTTTACGATGGTCGCATTGCCGTGGCGTTATTGTGATTTCCTCATGCACGAGGGCTACGAACGGGCAAAAGGCCGTGGCCTCCCTGTGGTTGAAGGATACCCAGCCCATCGTTCGCATGTATTGTCGACTCCTGCCCAACCAGCAGAACTGCCTCTTCCTTCCAGCATTGAACGGGAAGCGGTGACAAGCGATCCTGAGTTGCTCGCTACGTCGTTACAACTGTTCCAAGAACCCGAAATGCAACGGTGGTTTCTTGATCATGAACGTGCTCACCACTACACCGATCAGATTGCGCAGGCGCAAGAGAGTCCGCTAATTCTGAATCGCTATCAGCAGCAAGATCGGATGCAAACGGTGATCGATAAGGCGATCAGTGAGATCTTTTCTGGCGTCCAAGGCGGAGCGTATGCTCGCCGGCTCGAAGAGACCGCAGTCTATTTTGCGGCGACCGACCGACCTGAAGCAGCGAAACGTGCGTTGGCAGTGGCGTTAGCGATGAAAGCGAACGACTATAGTGGGAAAGGGATTCCCTTCTGTGAAGGCTTGGTGCGCCAGAGTCTTGCTATGCATATGCATGAAGAGAAACAACAGGAACAAGAGCAGGCGCAAGGTTCATTGATCATGAAACCTGCAGAGTTCGCTGCGCGCATGCGCTCGGTGCAACAGCATCGTCATGGAATGCGGTAAAATGCTTTCAGCTTTCAGGAATCAACTTTTAGGAAAGGTTGTGGAGCTGCTAAACGTAAGGGGGCTTCTGTTGTGCTCGTTATGTTTGTAAAGCTGATAGCTGACTGCGAATGGCTGTTTTGGAGGGATCTATGTCTCGCCCTTCCCCTGAACGTATCACCCCAATGTCGTCGCTCAATTCTGGAACTGTCATCTCCTGCCCTGATTGTGGAATGGGGCTGTACATGCTGACTAAAAAAGTGACACGCGAAGGCACGTTTGAGGGTTCCGTAAAAGCGTTGGTCGGCGTGCCGGACTATGCGCGTGGTTCGCTGCCCAAGCGTTGTCCGCACTGTAAAACTGGTGAGTGGTGGTATCCTCCAGGGACAGTCCATACGCTCCAGCATGGGTGGGTTGCGTAAATCTGTTGAAACCGTACTGCGTGAGAGAAAAGGAGGCCCTATGCCGATTTCAGGCTTCCATGTCCATGTCTACTTTGATCCGGCGACACGGAACACTGCCTTGGAGGTGCGTGACGGCTTAGCCGAACGCTTCGATGTGGAACTGGGACGTATTCACGAAAAACCGCTCGGCCCTCATCCGAAATCGATGTATCAAGTGAAGTTTGCACCGAGTGAGTTCGGCGCGTTAGTCCAGTGGTTGATGATTCATCACCAAGGGTTAGATGCGCTCATTCACCCGGAGACTGGCGATGATGTTGCTGATCACACTGTAAACGCGTTGTGGCTTGGCGAGAAGCTTGAATTGAACATTGAGTTTTTACGAAAATTTGCAGCAAAAGTGAAAGAAGGAGGAAAGGCAGCATGAGGCGAACATTCAATTGGCGGCGATTATCCGTGATGGGCATCGCCAGTGTAGTGTTGTTCTCTACAACAGTGGTCCAGGCTGACGATCATGAGAAAAAAGCTGGAGCCCTACTCGATGCCTCTCTCGCATCGGGATCAGCTTCGGCGCTTCTACAAGTTGCCATTGCTGGCAGTCATCGTGTAGCGGCGGATAAAGCGCGTGATAAATATCGTCACCCGCTCGAAACGCTCAGTTTCTTTGGTGTCAAAGACAACATGACGGTCGTTGAAGTCTGGCCGGGACGTGGTGGCTGGTACACCGATATTCTTGCGCCGTTCCTGAAAGAGCGTGGCACCTATTACGCTGCAGGTTTTGATCCAGACTCGAGTGTGGAATTCATGCGTAATGGCGCGAAGAGTTATAAAGAAAAGCTGGCTGGCAATGCCGCCGTTTTTGGCAGTGTCAAAGAGACTGTTCTATCGTCTCCCACTCTCGTCGACATTGCTCCAGCAGGCTCGGCGGACATGGTGTTGACGTTTCGCAACGTACATAACTGGATGGCTAACGACCAAGCCGCCAACGTCTTCACCGTGATGTTCAAAGCGTTAAAGCCAGGTGGCATTCTTGGCGTAGTTGAGCATCGTGGCAATCCAGCGACGCCGCAAGACCCTAAGGCTGCCTCTGGCTATGTGAATGAAGACGTCGTGATCAAAATGGCCGAGGCGGCTGGATTCAAGCTCGAAGGGAAATCCGAGATCAACGCCAACCCCAAAGACACCAAAGATTATCCGCAGGGTGTATGGACATTGTCCCCTGTGCTGCGCTTAAAAGAGGTTGACAAGGAGAAGTATCTCGCGATCGGCGAGAGCGACCGCATGACGTTGAAGTTTGTGAAGCCGACGAAATAATTCGTGATCCGTAATTCGTAAAGAAAAGGAGAAGGGGGGTGGTTACGTTTTACGCATTACGTTTTACGGTTTTCAAAAAATAGCCCAACACTAAGAAGGAGGATATCCTATGGCAAGTCCACAATTACAAATGGCCCTGGATGCGTTCAAGATGATGGGTGAGCAAATGGCGAAGGCCGGGAATGATCTCAAAGCGTTACGTGGAGTCATGGAGGGGGCATCTGTTTTCCCCTCGGCTGGAGAAACAAAGTGCACTCCCGTCAGTGCTGGTGGCGTGCCGGCTGAATGGATTGCCGGTCCTGGCGCGGCTGATGACCGCGTGATTCTGTATGTGCACGGTGGTGGGTATGTCATGGGGTCGATCAACACTCACCGTGAGGTGGTAGCACGTTTGTCGAAAGCCTCGGGCGCACGTGGCTTGGCGTTAGAGTACCGTCTCGCTCCAGAACATCCGTTTCCAGCCCCGGTCGAAGATGCCACCGCCGCGTATCGGTGGTTGCTGTCGCAAAACATCAAACCCTCCAACATTGTCGTGGCTGGTGACTCGGCTGGTGGAGGACTAACCGTCGCAACGCTTCTCGCCATCCGCGATGCGAAGTTGCCGCTTCCTGCGGCGGGTGTGTGCATTTCGCCGTGGGTAGATATGGAAGGCACTGGCGAGTCGATGAAAACGCGTGCGAAGGCTGATCCGGTCGTACAAAAGGAAGGCCTGCTTGGCATGGCACAACTCTACCTGGGTGGCAAAGACCCGAAATCACCACTCGCAGCGCCGTTGCACGCGGACCTCAAAGGACTGCCACCACTATTGATTCAAGTGGGTGACGCAGAAACGTTGCTTGATGATTCCACGCGTCTGGCTGACAAAGCCAAGAAAGCTGGCGTGAAAGTCGAGTTAGAAGTGTGGCCCGAAATGCCGCATGTGTGGCATCTGTTCGCGCCGTTCCTACCTGAAGGGCAACAAGCGATCGAGAAGATCGGTAAGTACGTGCGGCAGATTACCGCGTAACATGCAGAGTGAGAGAACGGGTGAATGGGTGAATGGGCGAATGGGCGACCCAGGATGGTAGGGTGGTCTCCGGTTCGCCCTATCGCTGATTCGCCGTTTCGTTTTCCCTATCGGCTGAGCGGCCGATGTCCCCACATACTCCCTGACGTGTGATGTTGCACCTGCCAGGTGCTGTCATCGACCACACGTCCGCCCCACCCATATTCGACTTCAAAGCCGGACGGTGAGCGCATATAGAACGACATCATGTGATCGTTCGTATGTCGACCGAGCCCGCGACTGATCGCGATCCCCTGGTCTTGGCAGAGGTAAAACGTCGAGCCGACATCATCCAGCGATTGGGCTTGTAACATGAGGTGATTCAGTCGGCGTTGTGGGTTCGGCGCGCCGTAGAACGCAATCGTGTGGTGCCGTGGGTTACAGTGGAAGAAGGCGAGATGTAGCTTTTCGCCACTGGGACGGACGACATGCACATAGTCACTAATGCGCATGCCGAGGACATCCCGATAGAAATGGACGCTCTGTTCGAGGTTATCCATCGTGACCACCATGTGGCCTAAGCCTTGATTGCCAGTAACAAAGCCAGAGATTTGGCGCGGTGAGTGAAATGGAGAGTTATAGGCCATTAAAGGGCCGTAGAAGACTTCTGATGGGTTTCCACTCGGGTCTTTGAAGCAACTCAGATCCACCACGCGCCGCGCCGCTGCTTCTTCAGGGGTGCCTTTGCGTACTTCGACACCTGCGGCTTTGAGTTGTTCAGCCATCCCTTTCAGCGCGTGTTCGTCGGTCACCTCCCAACCGAAATACGCAGCGTCATCTTTTCCGGTCGGATGAATGAGAAACCGATGGTGATATTCATCCATGCGGAGGAGCAGGGTGCCGTCGTTTTCTCGTTGGGCGACTTGCAGCCCTAATGTTTGTGTGGCGAATTGCTCCCACGCGTTAATATCGCTGACGCTAATGCCGAGATAGCCAAACTGTGTAACCCGTTCCATACGATCCTCCTTCGCGAGTATTGGGGTATGTCGCGCACTCTAGCATGGTGGAACGGGAGGCTAAAGGCTACAGGCTTAAGGGCAGTGGTTCAGTTTGATACGTGGATGTGTCTTGGTAGGGGCGGTAATGTGGCCGCCCAGGAAAAAGGCACCCACACGGGGGTGCCCCTACAAACCAAACTCAAACTGAACCACTACTGGCTTGAGGCTTAAGGGAAGAGGGTAAAGACAAAGTTTGGAAGGTAAAAAGAAACAAAGCTACAGGCTGCAAGCGTGAGGACGTTTTCTACTCTTCTCTGTAGCCTATAGTCTGAAGCCTATAGCCTTTCTAGAAAATCTGATCTTGCGAAAACTGATACAACGGCGGTGGAGTTTGCAGTGGAGCAGCTACTTCGACCGGCTTGAGCCAGCCGCTTTGTTCTGCTTTTTCGTAGAAGGTTGTTACCGAATGGCCTGCCAACGCGACAAACGGAATCACGATCAGCCGTTCGTTGCCAATCGGTTTCACGAACCACTCGTGTCCTTGATCAATCAGGTAGTTATGGGCAGTGAGCATATCTTGAATCGATTCATACTGAGCCGCTTTGATGTTCATTGTCGTCAGTCCCCCAGGTAAATGCTGAGGCCTATCAGCATCCGTCATGCCAGAGGCTCGCCATAACAATTTCCTCTCTAACTCTCCGGAAAAAAACACCTTTCTCCCGCTCTTTCTTGGAGACTGCGGAAGAGGGTTTTCCGCGATGAATATAGAAATAACGGGGTGGCATTTTTTGCCACAGTATTATGCCGCTCGCCGCGCAACGATGTTCAACCGTACGTAATCGATCAAAGGTTGCCCTGCGCGACGGATGATTGCGTCGGAGACTGCCTCAGCCAACGGACGATGTTGGTCTGGCGGAAGACGCAGTAGATGCTGACCAAGGACGATGGTTTGCAGATAATCAGCGAGGTGCTCACGTGAAGTGAGTACAGTTGGCTCTGGGTTCAGCCAGGTATGAATGCCGGTGCATCCGACACGCTCCAGCCGTGTTTTCGTTTCCTCAGGCGTTGCATACAGCCACGGACCAGCCCAGCCGGAGAATGCTGCTGCATAGCTTGGTGCATGTGTTATCTCAGCAATCGCTGCCATCACTCCAGCAATGTTGGTGGCTCCGCCGCATTGCGCGACGAGTTGGCCACCAGGCTTTAAGATCTTGGCGAGCTGTGCGAATAACTTGTCGTGATCTTTGATCCAGTGGAAGGTTGCGGTTGAGAGAATCGCGTCGATCGGTTCTGGTGGAGTGAACGTCGTCAAATCGCCAACGTACAATGTCACCCGTGGTTCTTTGGCAAAGCGTTCTTTAGCTTGTTCGATCATCTGCGAAGAAAAGTCGACCCCAATCACTTTGCCACGTGGCAGTTTGGCCAGTAGTTGCTCAGTCACACGGCCAGTCCCGCAGCCACCGTCCATGACGGTTTCATCACCATTGAGTTGTAATCGTTCCAATACCTGCCCACCCCAACGGGTCATCGGGTCGGCTAAGCGTTCATATTCACCAGCGTTCCATTCGTGTGACATTGAGTGCCTCGCAGTCCGGCCAATTCTGTAGCTTTCCTATCTGGAAGTGTATACTTGCACCAGCCCATGTCTTTTGGGGGTTAGGGGTTGGTTACGAACCTTGGTAGGGTAGGCATTGCCCACCATAAAATTGGGGTCTTGAAATAAAGGGGCAGTATGAAGGGGAGAGATATCAAGGAGTACTACGTTTTTCTTGCCTCGCCTGGGGACGTGAGTACTGAGCGTCAAATCGTCAAGCAATTCTTTACTGAGTACGAGACAGGTCTTGTAAACCGCGGTCGTCCGGAGCGTTTTCGGGTTATCGATTGGGAAAACTACCACGGGGAGATCAATTTGATGCAACGAGGTGTAATAGTGAAGAGTCCGGACTAAAGGATACTTCACCTGTGGGTATCTTTTTAACCGGCGCATCTCCATACGGCTGTCTGGATATGAGCGGGAATGTGTGGGAGTGGTGTGAGGACTGGTTTGATGAACACTGTTACCAATACCAACAAGGGCCAGAGCGAAACTTGCGAGGGCCAGAGTCTGGTGAATATAGAGTTGTGCGCGGCGGCTCGTGGGCTAACGAAGCCAGGAACGTACGCGTAGCCAACCGCAACAGGAACGAGCCAGGCAACAGGAACGACAACATTGGATTTCGCTGTGCCCAATAGTTTCCTCTTACAGAGGCAAAAACCTCTGGCTGCGATGCCGCACGCTCTACGGACGGGCGGACCAGTACCGGAAACTACACCCCTGTGTTCTGGCTTGGTAGCTCTCCACGAGGGCGAAGAGCCGAAAAGTCGGTCAACATCCCGGCCTGTGGTAGCGCAAGCGACGCCGGTCGGGGCGTATAAATTGTAGATCAGTTGACCCACTTCCGGTTTTCTCGGTTGTGACGTTGTGAATGTGGGTCCCTTCTCCCTCAGGGAGAAGGTCAGGATGAGGGGAAGAAAGTGTTGTATTCCTTAAGTTTCTCCCTACGCTCGATCATGAAATCCTCAAGCACCAGTTGCGGCGAACTGTGAAAGATCCGCAGGTTCTCAGGTTCTATGGTTGGGCGATTGCATCATTAATTAGTGGTCACTAAGTTATTCACTCTCTGTTTTTCAATAGGTTAAAGGACTTGAGATGGAGCAAACGGCGGAATTTCTGGGCGCGCGGCGTCAGGCGCCCGTGCCGGATCCGGCGGACGGTGGCCGCGTTGTGGGCCATCACCGCCATCAGGAGTTGCACCCGCGCGCCGTGCGCGCCTTTGTAGCGCAGGTGTCCGGCCCCCCGACTCAGCAGGCTGGCGATCATACTCTCGACCACCGGCCGACTGTAGCCGGCTGCGTAGGCGAGCTGCACTTGGCGGGGCGTGCGGGTGCGGTGCAAGTCAGCCGTGGTCAGCGCGGCGTCGATGATCTCAGGCGAGGGCGTCGGCGTGAGCGGCTCCACCGTGTGGGGAATCCCAACCGTGAGGATGTCGCGGCGGTGCAGCTGCTCCCGCAGCGCGGTGTCGTTGACGGCCAGGTCTCCTGCCAGCGAATGGATGGCCGGGGCCGGGCGCGTGGTGACCTTGGCACACGCGGTCTGGGCCTGGTCGACCAAAGGCTCGACATAGCTGACATCACTGGGATTACCCACGGGCAGCCGCGCGGCAAAGATAAACCCCGTCGCGGGCTCACCGAGAATCCCGGGCTTGCGCCCAAACTGGGTGGGACAGTTACTCTTGCCTTTGCAAATCGGGGCAAGGGTGGGATCGTAGGCATTGACAATTTTACCCTGTGTCAACGGCTTGCCGTGCGTCAGCCGCCGCGATTGGCGGACAATCTGTTGATGGGCCTCCAGCGCGAGCGTCAAGGTGACGTCCCAGCGGGCCTGCTGGTCCTCGGTCAGCTCGGGCGCGGTTTGCACCTGCGCCTGGGCGGCCTGGGCCAACGTTGCTACGGACGCGCCGGTCCTCAGCAAGTGCGTTTCGGTCTGCCGCACCAAATGCACAAACACTTTGCCCTGCCCGCGACACTGCCGTCCAAAGCGGCGCATCAGCTTGGCCAACGCCTGGAGCTGCTCCTGGGCCTGCGTCTTCAGCGCGGTGCCCTGGGGGGTACACCACGGGGAACGCGCTTAGAGTCTTGTAAAAAGAAGGGGTTAGGATAGAGAGGGCAGCACGGGTGTCCGGGAAAAAGGAGGAGGAGGTATGCCTGCGCTCACGTGTGCCCTGGTGGAAAAGCTGGAG